>MGQW01000018.1:5152-6512 GCA_001798885.1 Deltaproteobacteria bacterium RBG_16_64_85 | reverse complement strand
GGATCGCCCAGGTCATCCGGGCGCGCTGGATCATCCTTGGGATCCTGGCGGCGTACGGGGTCGTCCCCTACGTCATCTTCCAGTACTATTCCATCGACCTCAGTTCGGTCACCACCTTGCAGTGCGTTTTCCCGGTCCTCGCCTGGTGCGCCATGGCGACCTATAACGCCTTCTTCCTTTACTCCTACCAGTGGTTCGCCAACATCCGCCCCCTCAACCAGATTCAACTGCTCCTCGACCTGCTGTTCGTGACAGTCGTGATCCATTACAGCGGGGGGGCAGTGTCGTGGTTCTGACCGATGTACCTGGTCGTGACCCTCGAATCGGTCCTGGTGATGGAGAAGTACTCGGACACCTTTGCCCTCGCCCTGGGGGCATCCCTGGCGTACGGCGGGCTGCTTCAGTTCGAATTCTACGGGATCCTCCCGCCCGTGAGCATGCCGTTCGAAAACCTCTCCCTCCAGCAGACCCTCCCGTACGATGTGATGAAGTGGGCATGGGTGACGATGATCAACATGAGCGTGGCCACCATCGGCGTCTATCTGATGAAGACGATCCGCCACCGGGAGGAGGAGCTCAATAAGCTCGTCATCAAGGACAACCTCACCTCCCTGTACAATCGCGCGTACTTCTTTTATCGGCTCAATTCGGAGATCCAGCGCGCGAAACGGTACAACCGCTCCCTCTCCCTCCTCATCATGGACATGGACAATTTCAAGCAGTTCAACGACCGGTACGGACACCTCGTCGGGGACCAGCTGCTCCGGGTGGTCTCCAGCACCATTCGGTCCAACATCCGGTACGGCGCCAAGAAGCCGAGTTACGAACTGGACATCCCCTGCCGGTACGGCGGGGACGAGTTCGCCATCATCCTTCCCGAGACAACTTCCGTCCATGCGACGGCCGTTGCGGAGCGGCTCCGCAAGGAAATCAACGTGAAATGCGGCCACGAAATGATGGCGCAAATCCAGGCCGCTACCGGCTCCCACCCGATGGAAGTACCGGACGTCACGGTGAGCGTCGGCGTGGCCTCCTTCCCCGAGCACGCGTCGATAACGGATGCGTTGGTGAAGGCGGCCGACGACGCCATGTTTGTGTCAAAACGCTCGGAGAAGGACAAGGTGGTCGTGTCGGAAATGGCTCCATCCCTTGTTCCGGCCAAGGCCGCCAAATAATCATTTTTCCGCCTGGTCCGTGGCGAAGAAGGCGATCGAGGCGTTCTGATCTTCCGTCCCGCGCCAGAACCCTGATCAACCGCGACATCTTGAACGCGGCGAGAGCGTCCGCCATTTACACCAGTTCCTCGAATCGGTCTGAAAAGAACTAACACATCTCGGACCAATCCGAGGGGGGCAGGTCA
>MGQW01000018.1:0-5124 GCA_001798885.1 Deltaproteobacteria bacterium RBG_16_64_85 | reverse complement strand
CTAATTGAGAAAAAAGGGAACTTGGTGCGAAGCCAAGTTCCCTTTGTGTCTTGGGATGGTGCCCCTATGCCGCCTTGAGCTCCGAGGTGCAGTGGGCGCATCTCGTTGCCTTGATGGGGATGTTCGACAGGCAATGCGGGCACTCCTTCGTCGTCGGCTTGGCGGCGGGGGCCTCTTCCTTCTTCTTGAGGGAATTCATGCCGCGGACCACGAAGAAGATGGCGAAGGCGACGATGAGGAAATTGACGATGGTGTTCACGAACAGTCCGTAGTTGAGCGTGACCGCTCCCGCCCCCTTCGCCGCAGCGACCGTCGCGTAGGGACCGGCGGTCTTCCCTTCCTTGAGCACCATGAAGAGGTTCGAGAAGTCCACGTTTCCCAGGATGAGCCCGATCGGCGGCATGAGGACGTCGGACACCAGCGACGCGATGATCAACCCGAAGGCCGCGCCGATGATGATGCCCACCGCCATGTCCATGACGTTCCCCCGCATGGCGAATTCCTTGAACTCTTTCAGCATGTCCGATCCCCTCTCTCCTTGTATGCTTCGTATAAGGCTTCCATCCCCTTCCTTCACGCGGCCGAAGGAGCAAGCCTCGGGGTTATTTCTTCTTCGTCTCCTTTGCCTTCGCGTCCTTGACCTCGATCGTGGTCGCCGTCATCCGGTACTCGATGGTCACCTTGGAGCCGACCTTGAGGTCCCCCGTGACCTTCGTGTCCTTGCTATGGGCAATCTCCCACTTGTCCTTCCCCTTTTGCACGACGATGACATCGTCCTTGAGCTCCAGGACCGGCCCCGTCACCTGGTACGTGTTCGGCTGGCCGGCGAAAGCGAGCGAGGCGACCAGCAGGACGGCACAAACGAGCAGCAACGTGCGTTTCAACGGGAATCCCCCTTTCGGTTTAATTATGCGGATCACTGGACGGTGATCTGGTCCTTGATCTTGTTGCAGATCCCCTGCTTGATCCCCTTGACCTTCATGATGTCCTCGGTATTCTGGTACGGACGACCATCGATGACGGCCTGCGCCTTCTTCGGGCCGATCCCCGGCAGCGCCTCCAACTGCTCCTTGGATGCCGTGTTGATGTCCACGGGAGCCGCAGCAGCCAATGCGCTCCCAACGGTCAAGGCGAGGGCCGCCGCGACAACGACCGCAAACACCGCCCCCATGCGATACGGTTTTCGGGCCATGATCTTCTCCATCTCACCCTCCTTTGCGGTGGATTGCGCCCGGAACACAATGCAATTTACATAAACCTAATATAATTAAGAATTGTCTGGTGCGGAACCGAATTGAAATACCTATTTCGGGGAGGGGGTCATGGGGTTCCTCGATGACGTCGTGGGAAAGGTGAAGGAGGCGGGCGGCGGGGAGGGCCTTGAGGCCCCCTCAGAACGGGTACCCCTTCTTCCCCTGCACGCCCTTGAGGGCGGAGATCTCCCCGCAGTGGCTGAAGGCGTGGCCGATCACCACGTTATTGACGACGAAGCCGACCGACTGCGTCCCCATCCCGACTGCGGAGAGGTCCATGGGGCGGTCGAGTTCCGTGTCCGGTGCGCTCGATAGGTACGCGTCCGTGGCAGCGTAGACCGACTGCGCGTAGGCGCGGAACACCGCAAGGTCGACCCGCACCCTCCGGCTCCAGCCCGCGAACTCGCCGGCCCAGTCCTTCACCGAGGCAGGGTCGGGAGGAAGTTCGGAGAGCCCTGTTCCACCGGCGTGCGGTCCCGCGAAGAGCGGAACCCCTCCCCGGAACAGAACGTTCACAACCCAGTCCTCGGACGTCACGAAGTGGGCATAGGCGGCCCCGATGGGAAGGGCGATCCCCGGCGGCCCCCAATGCGCCATCTCCGCGTTCACGTCTTCCATCGTCGCCTCGAGAAACCAGTGAGCCGACTGGACCTGACCCCGGATCCACGCGGTTATTCGGCTTCCATCCTGCGACATGTTTCCTCCTTATCCTTACAGAATGCCAAATACAGAACTGGATTTCATTTTTCTGAATGACCTCCTCGCCTCTCCTTTTCCCGCCAGTAATCGGGAAATCCCTCGTGACTTCGGTAACCATCCCGGATCAGGCGGCTTTCTCTCGAATGACCGAGCAGGCGGCCTGATAGATCTCCTCGACCTCGAACCAGTCCTCGGCATGTTCCGTTTGCACGTGGTGCATAAGCGACTCGATGACAATTTCCCCTGTTTCCCCCTCTTTAACGAAATTACAGTCCATCCCCAGTTCCTTGCAGCTGATCGATATAGACATTGCACACCTCCAATCGCTCAACGGATTTTCCCCGCCACGCCGTTTTGTTCCGTGCAGGTAAGATGCGCTCCGATTGCTTCGGAGTTTCGTCAGACGGACAAATAACAAGAAGGATGTACGTCGTAACGAGGTGGTTGGCCTACTTCTCGGGGGCCTTGATCGCTTCCATCTCCTCCTTGGTGAGTTCCTTCCTCCTCTTCAGGGTCCACTTGCCGATCCATTTCTTGAAGATTTCCAGGTTGGCTGCACGTTCAGCGTCGGTGCTCCCGAGGTTCAAGTACATGTTGCCCGGCTTCCCATCCTTGGTGTTCTTTCCGTCGTCCAGCCTTCTCATCAGGGCGCCGGCGTCCGTTCCCTTGACCACTACCATCAGGTTCCCGTAGGTGTCTAACTTCGACCCCTTCATCTTCTTCTTGTACCCTTCCTTGTCCTTGTAGAACTCCTCCATCGTGGGCGAGTTCGGCCCATGGCAGAAAATACACCTTTTGGCGATAATCCCCTTGATGTCCTTCTCATAGGTCACTGCCTCCTCGGCGAAAACCGGAACCGCAGTCACCATGACCACGAACGCGGCAAGAAGAAACCTGCTCATTCTTGACCTCCTCTGATACCTGGGTATTTGACATCCATTTTGACAGACCATCCGATATCTCTCCACGAGGAATAACTCAACCCCGTCCATTCTCCCCTCGGGACAGAAATCACAGGTGCCCAATTTTTCAATAAAACCCAGCGAGTCACAATTGAGCCACATTTCGGCCTGCGCGGGAGCCGTCGGAGGGCCGGGGGCATGCCATTCAAGGTGCAGATTTTCAACGGCAGCCCTTGTATTTTGGTAAATAATATACATTGGCCGGAAACCCCCCCTGAGGTTATAACTCCTTGGCCGTTGTAGAACTGACCATCGAATCACATGATGGATAAAAAACAGGAAAGGAGCAGCGATGCGACACAAGGTTCTGATGGTGCTCTTCATCGCCGGTTTCGTTGCGGGTTCGGCGGTCTTCGGCGCCGCCAGGCAAGACAAGAAAGGTTCCGGAAACGAGGAGTACATCGGTTCCGGGGGGTGCAGAAAATGCCACCTGGCGGAATACGACAGCTGGAAGCTCACCTATCACAGCAAGATGGTCCGCAAACGAGAAGAGGGGATCCTGAAGGACGTGGTCGAGAAGTGGAAAACCGACGGCATCAACCCCGGCCCCACCATTGCAAACGGCACCGGGAAGACGGTCGGCGTTTCCGACGTGGTGTATGTGATCGGCTCCAACTGGAAGCAGCGGTTCCTGGTGAAGAACGAGAGCACCAGCGGATACCAGTTCCTGAACAAGCAGTACAACCGGTATTCGGGCAAGTGGGAAAACTATGGCAACAAGAACGACTGGGACACGATGTGCGCCACCTGCCATTCCACAGGGTACCGACTGCTCGAATACGACCCGGCCAACCCCAAGGCGCAGAAGGCGACATGGGTGGAGCTCAACAACGGCTGCGAGAACTGCCACGGCCCGGGCGGGAAGCACGCGAAGAGCAAGTCCGGCAAGGATATCTGGAATTTCACGGGCAAGTCGAAGGCGGAACAGTCCCGGGTCTGCGGCTACTGCCACATCCGGGTGGAAAACGAACAGTACAAGTCGGCCCAGGGGAATCCGCGGGAAGACCTCCCCGCCCCGAAAGTCGGAGACACCTTCAAGCCGTGGGATGACTGGACGAAGTGGTATCCGGAGCACGTGATCATGCCCGGGATCCAGCCTGAAGACAAGATCGACGCCGAGTACAAGGGAGACCTGAAAGGAATGTTCATCCTGGACAACGTTTCCAGGGCCCGCGGCGTGTACGAGGAAGGCAAGCACCATGAGGAGTATCAGGGCTTCATCCAGTCGAAGCATTCCAAGAGCGGGGAGATTTCCTGCATTACCTGCCACTCTCCCCATGCGAGCAAGGGCAAGCCGATGAAGGACACCCAGAAGATCTGCACCCAGTGCCACGACGCGTCCTATACGTTCCAGAAGTACATGCCCGGCACCGGGAAGACCGCCGACAACCTGTTCGTGCGGTCCCACACTTTCCTCCCGGACCAGAAGCGGCCTCAACTGCCGACCGATTACGATATCATCGGGCCGCCGGAGTATTATCGTTAAACGTTCCGGATCAGAAGAAAAGGCGCGGAAAAGGCGGGGCCCTCCCCGCCTTTTCCATTTTCTCCGGTGCCATGTTCGATGGGACATTGCATAACTTATGGTGTCCCCTGGTAGCTATATGGAACACCCCGTACGGCATGATGTCGTACGCGATCTTCATTCCCGCGCCGTTCATCTGGAGTACCCCGTGCAAGGGGGCGTCCACGGCATAGAGGGACGAGGTGATCACAGGGGGCAGGTCGCCTCCGCCGTCGTTTTCCTTCACCGGAAAAGGGCAATGGAAAGGGCCGAACCGATCAGTACGATGTAGAGGATGTTCATCTTCCTAGCCAATGCGATGACTACGGCAACCCCGAACAAGACCCTGATCGGTTCCCAGGGGACCGCCACCGCAAACCGGATCGTCATATAGAAAAGGAGCCCCACGAACGATGCCAGGATCCCCCGCGTCGCCCCGGAGAAATATCTTGCGTCCTTCAAGCGGTCGAAAAAGGGGGTGGCGGCGACCAGGATGACGAAGGATGGAGCGAAGATCGCGAAGGTAGCCACCAGGGAACCGACGAACCCGCGAACCAGATAGCCGACAAAGGTGGCTGTAATGACGATCGGGCCAGGGGTGATCTGACCAAGGGCGATTCCGTCCATGAACGTCTTGCCATCCAACCATCCCTTTACGTTCACGATCTCGTGAAACATGAGCGGCAGGGATGCGAACCCTCCCCCA
>MGQW01000017.1:483-7980 GCA_001798885.1 Deltaproteobacteria bacterium RBG_16_64_85 | reverse complement strand
TCCTAAGGTAGCGAAATTCCTTGTCGGGTAAGTTCCGACCTGCACGAATGGCGTAACGATCGCGGCACTGTCTCAACGAGGGGCTCGGCGAATCTGTGATACCGGTGAAGACGCCGGTTACCCGCATCTAGACGGAAAGACCCCGTGCACCTTCACTGCAACTTGGCATTGGATTTTGGAACAGTCTGTGTAGGATAGGTGGGAGGCTTGGAAACCGGGGCGCTAGCTCCGGTGGAGCCAACAGTGAAATACCACCCTTATTGTTCCGGAATTCTAACCTGGGCCCGTGATCCGGGTCGGGGACATTGCCTGGTGGGAGTTTGACTGGGGCGGTCGCCTCCCAAAGAGTAACGGAGGCGCACGAAGGTTCCCTCAGGCTGATTGGAAACCAGCCTTCGAGTGTAATGGCATAAGGGAGCTTGACTGCGAGACAGACAAGTCGAGCAGGTGCGAAAGCAGGTCATAGTGATCCGGTGGTTCCGCATGGAAGGGCCATCGCTCAACGGATAAAAGGTACGCCGGGGATAACAGGCTTATCTCCCCCAAGAGTTCACATCGACGGGGAGGTTTGGCACCTCGATGTCGGCTCATCGCATCCTGGGGCTGAAGTAGGTCCCAAGGGTTTGGCTGTTCGCCAATTAAAGCGGTACGTGAGCTGGGTTTAAAACGTCGCAAGACAGTTTGGTCCCTATCTGATGTGGGCGTTGGATACTTGAAGGGAGCTGTCCCTAGTACGAGAGGACCGGGATGGACGCACCGCTAGTGTACCAGTTGTCCTGCCAAGGGCACCGCTGGGTAGCTATGTGCGGAAGGGATAACCGCTGAAAGCATCTAAGTGGGAAACCCGCCCTGAGATGAGGTATCCCGGGGATTCAATCCCCCTAAAGGGCCCTCGTAGACTACGAGGTTGATAGGCCGGATGTGTAAGCGCAGCGATGCGTTTAGCTGACCGGTACTAATTGCCCGTGAGGCTTGACCACTACTCAACGGATGAAAGAATCCGGACGGCTTCCATATCGGTCGGTTGGCGCGCGGAACGAAGCGCGCTTCGGTCTTTGCCTTTCGGTGGCGATGGCGGAGAGGAACCACCCGTTCCCATCCCGAACACGGAAGTTAAGCTCTCCAGCGCCGATGGTACTGCGGGGCTGCCCCCGTGGGAGAGTAGGTCGCCGCCGAATTTTTCTGTACGAGCCCTTGCCCCGAGAGGAGCAGGGGCTTTATGTATTTTCGTGCGCTCAAAGGGGGGGCAAGGACGACATGAGTTCCATTCTTCATATTACTTGGGGGTGACAGGAGTCCTGCTTTTCCGTGCTCGTTCCACCTCCGATGCGATATGTAAACCGCGCAATGTAGTTTTATATTCGGAAAGAATATAAATCATATTGCGTACCCTCGCCTCCCACATTGTCCATTTAGGAAACACGCCATTCCGGGTATAGACATCGTTGGGAAATCTTCTTGCCGCGAGGATGTATCCCTTGTTTTTCATGTAGGAAACGTATTCCTGGCATCCGAGGTAGTTCTCAACGATCAAGACCTTCGGGCGGTACCTTTCCATGCTGATACCGTCCAGCACCTGGAGTTCCCATCCCTCGACATCGACGGACAAGATGTCGATGGAATCGATGTCTTGATAATGTTGTGCAAGCAAGGTGTCTATCTTTCTCAGTTTTACTTTAATCTTTTCGGTCTTCATTCCACCAAATGCCAGGAGATCCACGTTCTTGTATTCCTCGAGTATCCGGAGCGCCGAATAGGACTCAAATGTGATCCGATCCCCTTCCGTCTGGCTGTACGCCAACTCGAATTCCACGTCATCCTCGTCGTGATCCCCGCAGGCGTATTGAAGCATCTCATGTCCCCGCTCCCTGTGCAGGGAACAAAAGTATGGGTTGGGTTCTACGGAAATCACCCTCCATCCGGATTTGCGAAAGTGCAGGCTGATCGACAAGAACTCAGGACCTGCCGCTCCTATCTCGATGAAGGTCCCCTTGGTTTGTAGAGGAAAGAACACCTCTCTTACAAACTGGTCAATCCGTGCCTCTCCGTAATAAACGGCCATATATTCACGATCTCCGTGTGTTCAGTAATTTCCCGATGGTATACTAGCACCGGACCTGCGCGGAATTATCTCTTTTTATCCCGATTCAAGAGGCTCACATGTCCGGCCACAATAAATGGAGCTCGATCAAGCACAAGAAGGGAAAAGCCGACGCCCAGCGCGGAAAGGCGTTCACCAAAATCACCCGTGAGCTCATTACCGCGGGGAGGATCGGCGGGGGCGATCCATCGGGGAATGCGCGACTGAAAGCCGCCATCCAGGCCGCGCGCGCGGTCAACATGCCCAACGACAACATCCAGCGGGCGATCAAGAAAGGGACGGGGGAGCTGGAAGGCGTCTCCTACGAGGAATATCTGTACGAGGGGTACGGCCCCAACGGTGTGGCCGTTCTCGTCAAGGTTCTGACCGACAACAAGAACCGCACGGTCGCCGACGTCCGGCACATCTTCACGAAGCACAACGGCAGCCTCGGAGAGACCGGCTGCGTCAACTGGATGTTCAACAAGAAGGGCTCCATCGCCGTTCCCAAGGAAGCCATCGGCGAGGAAGAGCTGATCGAGAACGCGATCGAGCTCGGGGCCGACGATGTCGCCAACGCTCCGGAGTCCCACGAATACGAGGTCCAGTGCGAGCCGGAGGTCTTCGAGGAGGTCAAGAGGGGGCTGCAGGAAAAGGGGATCAAGATCGGCACCGCCGAAGTGGCGATGGTCTCCCAGAGCACCGTCCACCTGGAAGGCAAGGCAGCGGAACAGATGCTCCGTCTCATGAACGCGCTCGAGGAGTCCGACGACATCCAGAACGTCTGGGCCAACTTCGATATCTCCGACGAGGCGATGGAGGCGTTCGGAGGATGATCGTGCCGGGTTATGAACCGGGCGTGGCCGGCTTCGCCGCCTCGGAGGTTGCCTTCGCTTGATGACCGGTCGATGACCCCCACGCGGCGCCGGATCCTGGGGATCGACCCCGGCTCCCGGCGGACGGGATACGGCATCATCGACGTCCGCGGAAACAGGATCTCGCCCGTCGCCTGGGGCGTCATTCCCACCGACGCATCCGGCTCGTTCCCCGACCGGCTCCACAGGATCCACGAGAAGCTGACCGAGATCATCCTCCTGCACAAGCCCACCGAGGCTGCCGTGGAGAACGTCTTCCTCGCCAAGAACGCTGCGTCCGCCCTGAAGCTGGGTCAGGCCCGCGGAGCGGCGATCGTCACCTGCCGCGCCCATGGAATCCCCGTCCACGAATATAGCGCGAAGGAAATCAAGATGGCCGCCACCGGCTACGGAGCGGCGCCGAAGGAGCAGGTCGGAGGGATGGTGTGCCGGCTGCTGGGCATCCGCGATGAGATCCCCCCGGACGCATCCGACGCGCTGGCGATGGCCTTCTGCCGTGCGGTAACGCGGGACATCGTCCGTTAGCAGCCCTACCACGAAACGCGCGATGAAGACGCATCTTCCTCCTCGGGCAAGGCGCCCGGAGATCGTGCTATGATTCGGAATCATGATGGATCATTTGCGAGGCCGCCTGGCGGGGGGCGGGAAGGATTTCGTCGTGGTGGAATGCGCGGGGTTGGGGTTCCGCGTGTATGTGTCCGCCTCCACCCGTAACGAACTTCCCCCCGAAGGGGAAATCTGCTTCCTCCGGACGCACCTCCACTTCAGGGAAGGCGGCGCAGACCTGTACGGTTTCTATTCGGAGGCCGAGCGCGAGATTTTCCTCGCGACGATCGGGGTGAGCGGCGTAGGACCGAAATCCGCGATCTCCGTGCTCTCCGTACTTGGTGTTTCGGGAGTGCTCGCGGCGTGCGCGCGGGAGGATGCCGTTGCCTTCACGCGCGTGCCGGGTATCGGGAAGAAGCTGGCGCAGCGTATCGCCCTTGAACTGCCGGACCGACTCCGGAAGGTCGCGGTCGAACTTTCGCCTGCGGCCATCGGAGAGGGGGATGTACCGCCGTCGGCGCCCGAGGCCGAGGCTGCACAGGCCCTGATCGCGCTCGGATTCTCCCGCGGGGAGGCGCAGATCGCCGTTTCCCGTTCCCGGAAGGAGATCGGAGGAAATCCCCCCGCGGAAGCGCTGGTCCGCGAGGCGCTCAAGCAGCTTTCCGCCCCGCGTCGCGTGTAGGAGCCGGTCGTGGCGGACAGGAAAGAAAGAAACGAAGGGAGTTCGGTGGAAAGACGCATCGCAGACCCGAAAGTCGGCACCGACGAGACGAACCTGGAAGTTTCGTTGCGCCCGAGGCTCTTCTCGGATTTCATCGGCCAGCGGCAGATCGTGTCCAACCTCCGGACCTTCATCGATGCGGCGAAAAACCGGGGAGAACCGCTCGACCACGTGCTCCTTTCGGGTCCGCCGGGCCTGGGGAAGACGACGCTCGCACACATCATCGCGAACGAAATGGGAGTAGGGATCCGGACGACCTCCGGGCCGGCCATTGAGCGCAAGGGGGACATCGCCGCCATCCTGACCGCGCTGGAGCCGGGCGATGTGCTGTTCATCGACGAGATCCACCGCTTGGGCCGCGTGGTAGAGGAGCTGCTGTACTCCGCGATGGAGGATTTTGCGCTGGACATCATCCTCGGGCAGGGGCCGTCCGCGAAGTCCATCCGTCTCTCCCTCCCGCGCTTTACCCTGGTGGGGGCGACGACGCGCACGGGGCTGCTGACCTCTCCGCTTCGCGACCGGTTCGGCGTCGCCTTCCGCCTGGAGTTCTACCGGCCCGAAGACCTGGAAGAGGTGATCCGGCGGTCGGCTAGGACAATGTCCATCCCCATCGACGGCGAGGGGGCAAGGGAGATCGCGCGCCGGTCGCGGGGAACCCCCCGGGTAGCCAATCGGCTTTTACGGCGGGTGCGGGACTTCGCCCAGGTGGAAGGGGACGGGCGGATTCACCGGAAGATCGCCGACCACGCTCTCCTGCAAATGGAGGTGGACAAGGAAGGGCTGGACGTGATGGACCGGAAGATCCTCCGCGTCATCCTCGAAAAATTCCAGGGCGGCCCCGTCGGGGTGGAGACGATCTCCGCCTCGATCAGCGAGGAGCGGGACACGATCGAGGATGTGTACGAGCCGTTCCTGCTCCAGCAGGGGTTTCTGAAGCGGACCCCGCGCGGCCGGGTAGCTACCCCGGCGGCCTATAAGCATCTTGGCATCGCGGCCCCGAAGACCGCCGTACAGGACGCGCTGTTCGGGGAGTAGCAAGAGGACCCGAGGGCGATGGTTCCGATCGGTAAATTCCTGATCGTTGTTGGATTGGTCGTTGTCGGGGCGGGCCTCCTGCTCCTGCTCTCCGACAAGATCCCATGGCTGGGGAGGCTGCCGGGCGACATCACCATCAAGCGGGATAATATTACTTTTTTCTTCCCTCTTGCCACCTGCATCCTCATCAGCGTGATCGTTTCGCTGATCTTGTGGTTCTTCCGGAGATAGAAAGGCCCCCCGATCCTGTCGTCCCACGTCCACACAAGATGTTGCATTATTGCCACACCTGGGTTGAAGCCTGGGGGATGGACGTTGCATCCAGTGGATTCTATTGAATTATTATTTTATTTACCTTGGTATGGGGATTGCTTCTTACTCAGGGGAATCAGCCGGAGGTCCCCTATGAGGATTTACCAGCGGACGATTTCCACGTGGGTTCAGTTTTCCGGGATAGGCCTGCACACAGGGATGCCGTCGTTCGCGCGGATCCTCCCGGCGGCGCCCGACACCGGCATTATGTTCCGGCGCACGGATAATGGCGCTGAGATCCAGGCCTCCGTGGAAAACGTGGTCGAGACGGCGTACGCGACCGTACTGGCCTCCGGGGGCGCGAGAATCTCCACCGTTGAACATTTCCTTGCGGCCCTCTACGGGATGGAGATCGACAACGCCGTCGTCGAGGTCGACGGCCCCGAACTGCCGATCCTGGACGGGAGTGCCCGGCAGGTGGCCGAGGCGATCGATTTCGTCGGGACGGTGGAGTCGCCTGTCCGCCGGCGTTTCCTTTGGGTCTCCACGAATGAAAAACTTCAACGGAACGGCTCGATGGTGGCCCTTGCCCCATCCGAGAATTTCGAGGTCCTGGTGACGGTCGATTTCCCCGGAACCCTCATCGGGAAACAATGGCTGAAATTCACCTTGACGCCGGAAAATTTCCTGAAGGAGATCGCCCCCGCCCGGACCTTCGTCCTGCGGGAGCAGATCGACGCTCTCTGGAAGGCCGGCCTGGCCAAGGGCGGTTCTTTGGAAAACGCCATCGTTGTGGAGGGCGACAAGGTCCTCAACGCGGATGGCCTGCGATTCCAGAACGAGTTCGCGCGGCACAAACTTCTTGATTTCATTGGAGACCTTGCGCTCGTCAGCCGTCCGGTGCGGGGGTTCTTCCTCGCGGTTCGGCCGGGCCACACCGTGAACCGGTGCCTGACGGAACACCTCTCCGGCCTTGCGGCCCCCCGCAGCAGGGAACCCGCAGTCATCGCCGAGGAACCGGTCGCGATTTCGATAACGGCCTAGTCCTTAAGCCCGTATCCCACTGTTGCAGATTTGCCTCAGCCGGCTATAATGTCCGGGGAGGCCTTCTTGCGCCGGATTGCCGTTCCTTTCATCCTGCTCATCGTTCATCTTGCCGTAAATGTTTCCGCCGCCTCCCCCAAGCCGGAGATTGTCGGCATCCATGGACAGGTCCGTGGCAGGGAGGCTCGCGTCCTCTTCGCCATGCAAAACGCTTTTACCCCCGAGATGGTGGAAGCGCTCAAGAGCGGGATCGAGATCTCCTTCAAGACGGTCGTGCGCGTGGAGAGAGTCTACAAGGGATGGTTCAACGTCTCGATGGGGGAATTGCAGTTTTCACGATCGGTCCGGTACGACGCCCTCTCCCGGGTGTACCGGCTCAACCGGGGAGGGGGGGAGGAGCTTCTGCCCGACGTCCACTCCGCGCTCGCCGGGATGACGCAATATGAGATCGTCGTGCCGCTTACCCTCGATACGGAACCGGGGAAGACGTACCGCGCCCACGTCCGGTCGCGGCTGGACAAGGTCGGCCTTTCGGAACCGCTGAAATCCATCTTCTTCTTCTCCTCGCTCTGGGACGTAGAGACCGAGTGGGCGAGAGGATACCTCACGGCGTCATGAATCCCGACGTGCAGCCACCGGCCGAAACGGCACAGGAAAGGGAACGCGCGAAACGGCGCCGGGAACGGCTGGCGATCGGGATCGTGGCGATCCTGATCGCGGGACTGACCTTCTTCGAAGCCAACCTCGCCACCCTGGCCGGCTCGGTCGCCATCACCAGCAACATCATCATCTTCGCGCTGATCAACATCAACGTCGTTCTGATCGTCCTTCTCATCTTCCTGGTCACCCGCAATATCTTCAAGATCATTCTCGACCGGAAGCGGAACATCCTGGGGGCGAAGATCCGCTCCCGCCTCGTGCTCATCTTCATCGGTTTTTCCCTG
>MGQW01000017.1:0-476 GCA_001798885.1 Deltaproteobacteria bacterium RBG_16_64_85 | reverse complement strand
TGGTCCCGACGATCCTCCTTTTCGTGGCCGCCGCAAACATCACGACCACCAGCATCAAGTCCTGGATCGGCGGGAGAGTCGGCGTAGCGCTGACCGGAGCCCTGGACCTGGCGCGCGGAAAGCTGGAGGGGGAAGCCCGTCTGCTCTCGGGGCTGGTCGAGGGTGCAGCCCGCCGAATTCCACTGGCAGCTTCCGTGGAGGAGACCCGCGAGGCGCTTGGGGACGTCCGCCACGGGCACTCTCCGGAAACCTCTCTTTTCCTCGCGGACCCCGCAGGGGTTGTCACCGCGAGCGGGGAGGTTCCCTCCGGAATCGCCGCTGAAATTCTGTCGCGCCTGAAGGGGATGAAGTTTGTCGAGCAGCGGGGAAGCTCCACGACGCTGGTCGGCGATATCTACGCTTCCGCTGTCCGGAGAATTCCGGACGGGCGCCTGGTCGTCGCCGTAAGGACTCTTCCCCCCGGGGAATCCAGGATG
>MGQW01000016.1 GCA_001798885.1 Deltaproteobacteria bacterium RBG_16_64_85 | reverse complement strand
AGAAGATGGAGAAGGTGGCGGCCGCTTCCCTCGCATCTTCCGCGGCGCCCGCACCGGTTCCGCAGGACTGGAAGAACGCGGAGGAGATGTACGACTACTCGCTGGGGCTCATCAAGGGCGGGGAGACCCGCAAGGGACGGCAGATCCTCACCGAGTTCGCGTCGAAGTACCCCGACCACAAGCTGCTGCCGAACGTCTTCTACTGGAAGGGCGAGACGTTCTACGCGGAGAAGGATTACGAGAATGCGATCCTCTCCTACCAGGATGTGATCGACAAGTATCCGGGCGGTGACAAGGCGCCCGACGCCATGTACAAGCAGGGACTCTCCTTCCTGGCGCTCAAGGACCGGAAGAACGCGCGCATCCTGTTCGAGCTGGTCCAGTCGAAATACCCGAAGTCCCCCTCCGCCTCGATGGCACGGCAAAAGCTCACCGAGCTAAAATGAGCGCGGAGCCTTGATGATCAAGAACTTCGTGCTGGACACGAATGTCCTTCTGCACGATCCCAACGCCGTCTTCAAGTTCCAGGACAACCGCGTCATCATTCCCATCACGGTGATCGAGGAGCTCGATCACTTCAAGAAGGACCTGAACATGCTCGGGCGAAACGCCCGGACGGTGTCGAAGTTCATCGACAAGATGCGAGAGGAGGGAAGCCTGTCGGAAGGGGTGCCCCTCGAAAACGGGGGGGAGCTGCGCGTCGCGTTCGGCGGAGAGGGGACTTCGCTCCTACCTGCCGAGCTCTACGGGGGCAAGGAGGACAACCACATCCTCGCCGTGGCGCTCAGCGTCCGTGCCCGGGAGAAGAACCTCCCCGTGGTGGTCATTTCCAAGGACACCAACCTTCGGATCAAGGCCGACGCCTTGGGCCTGCGCGCGCAGGACTACGAGAGTGGCCGGGTGGAGATCGAGGAGCTCTACAAGGGATTCCGCGAGGTGGAGGTCGAGAAGGGATGGATCGACGCGTTCTACGCGGCGGCGGAGAGCTCCCCGTCGCCGGGCGCAGAGGACCTGTTCCCGAACGAGTACCTCGTCCTGCGGGACGGCGTGTCGCACGCCTCCGCCCTCGGCCGGTACGACGCGGGGCGGAAGAAGGTCCGCCCCCTCCCCGCTTTCAAGGAGGACGTCTGGGGGGTCCGGCCGCGCAACAAGGAACAGCACTTCGCCCTCGACATCCTGCTCGACGACACGGTCAAGCTGGTGACGCTGGCGGGGAAGGCGGGGACGGGGAAGACCCTCCTCGCGATCGCCGCGGGGCTGCGCAAGACCTCCGACGAGGAGGTCTTCCAGCGGCTCCTGGTCTCGCGGCCCGTCTTCCCGATGGGGAAGGACATCGGGTTCCTGCCCGGGGACGTGGAGGAGAAGCTCAAGCCCTGGATGCAGCCGATCTTCGACAACGTGGAGTATCTCTTCGGGTTCAGCCGCCGCAAGCGGCAGGGGATGCGCGGCTACCAGGAGCTCATCAACCTGGGGATCCTGGAAATCGAGCCGCTCACCTACATCCGCGGGCGGTCGATTCCCAACCAGTACATCATCATCGACGAGGCCCAGAACCTGACCCCGCACGAGGTGAAGACGATCCTCACTCGCGCGGGAGAGAACAGCAAGGTGGTGCTGACGGGCGACCCGTACCAGATCGACAACCCCTTCGTCGACTCGGCCAGCAACGGGCTCTCCTGCACCGTCGAGAAGTTCAAGGGCGAGACCCTCGCCGGGCACGTCCTGCTGGCCAAGGGCGAGCGCTCCCCCCTCGCCGAGCTCGCCGCGAACATCCTCTAGCCGCCCGCTCTTGGTGTGCGCCATGAGCGGAAGTCGCTTCGCCTCAGGGGGGACCTCGCTGGCGATCCGCCACGGCTCCCCGGCTTCGTCCAGCAAACGTGCCCCAAGGTCCCTTCCCCGGCCTTCGGTCTCCCGTAACCGCCAGCCAAGCTCTCCGTTGCCAGGAACGCGTGGCCTGCGCCGGTTCCGCGCTTGTGGCTGCACGCTGCGCGAGGCCCCCTTTCGGCGTGCGCCTTCCGCACAGACCGCGTTCGCAGGCAGCGGGCGCCACCAGAGCATTGCCGGATGCGGCTTCGTTCCATCAGCAAGGAGCGTCCGGCGGAGCCGCCGCAGGAGGGGGGCGCAGTGAGGTAAAGCGCAGCCGTGCGGGTCCACCGCACGGCGAGCCACGAACGGAGCCCCCCTCCGAGGTGGCGTAGCCGATCGCCGATGTGCGGGAACGAAGTCGCGGACTGAGGCGCAGTGCCTTCCGTGCGGGCCTCCCCCCGCCCGTGGTAAGTTAAGAAGATGCGCGTCCTGGGGATCGAGAGCTCGTGCGACGACACCGCGGCGGCGGTCTACGACTCCGGCGCGGGGCTCCTGTCGAACGTGGTCGCTTCGCAGGTTACCGTTCACGAGGCGTACGGCGGGGTCGTGCCGGAGCTGGCGTCGCGGGAGCACATCCGGTCGATCGTTCCCGTTGTCGAGCAGGCGCTCGCGGAAGCGAAGTCCGGAAAGGACGGCATCGATGGCATCGCGGTGACGGCGGGGCCGGGCCTGATCGGCTCGCTCCTCGTGGGCCTGTGCTTCGCCAAGTCGCTGGCCTTCGCCTGGGAGAAGCCGATCCTCGGCGTCGACCACCTCGAGGCGCACCTCTTTGCGATCTTCCTGGAGCACAGGCCGGACTTCCCTTACGTCGCACTCCTGGTTTCCGGCGGGCACACCTCCCTCTTCCGGGTCGATGGAGAAAACGCGGTGATGTTTCTGGGAGGAACCCGCGACGACGCCGCCGGAGAGGCGTTCGACAAGGCGGCCAAACAGCTGGGGCTGGGGTATCCCGGCGGGATCGCGATCGACCGGTTCGCGCGGCAGGGAGACCGGTCGCGGTTTCCCTTCCCGCGGGCGTGGCTCTCGCCGGATTCCGCCGACTTTTCCTTCTCGGGGCTCAAAACCTCTCTCCGGACTTTCCTTGCCTCTCCGGATGCACGGATCGCCCGCGTGGAGGACATCGCCGCATCGTTCCAGGAGGCGGTGGTGGAGGTGCTGGCGGGGAAGACCCTCGCCGCGGCGAGGCGGGAAAGGATTCCCCGCATCGTCCTCGCCGGAGGGGTGGCGGCCAATTCCCGGCTGAGGGAGAGGATCGAAGAAGACGGGGGACGCGAAGGGGTAGGGGTCCACCTCCCCTCCCGCGCCCTGTGCACCGACAACGCCGCGATGGTGGCGTTCCTCGGGGAGCGCCGCCTCTCCGCCGGCCGCGCTTCCGGCCTGGACCTCAACGCCTATGCGGCGTCGCGCTTTTCCCGCTGAGTGTCCCACTTCATGAAATGGGACACTCAACATCCCGGCCGGCTCCTGTCGGAGCTGGGCCTTTCGCCCCGAAGGAGGCTTGGGCAGAATTTCCTCCACGAGCGCAACATCGCAAGAAAGATCGTTTCCCTCGCCCTGCGGATGGGGCCGCCCTTCCTGGAGATCGGCCCCGGCCTCGGGGCGCTCACCGATCTGTTGGCCGAGAAGGGGCAAAAGACGGTAGCGGTGGAGGTGGACCGCGGTCTTGCGGCGTATCTTCGCGGCAGGTACGAAGGGATTTCCGTGGAGATCGTCGCGGCGGATTTCCTCGCCCTGCCGGACGAGGAATGGGAGAAGCGTTTTCCCGAAGGAGGAACGGTCGTGGGCAACCTGCCGTTCGCCGTCTCCTCCCCGATCCTCCTTCGACTCATGGACCTGCGGGAGATCTTCCCCAGCGCGGTCCTGATGATGCAGAAGGAAGTGGTCGAGAGGCTGTGCGCCCCGCCCGGCGGGAAGGCCTACGGGATCCTCTCGGTCTACCTGGCGGTTCTTTCGGAGATCCGGGAGGAGTTCACGGTCCGGCGGACCTGTTTCTTCCCTTCCCCCGAGGTCGACTCGGCGGTGGTCTCCATCCGGTTTCGTCCGGGAATTTCCGACGAGACGTTTCGCGGGCTTCAGGCGGTCGTGCGGGCGGCCTTCGCGAGAAGGAGAAAGACGCTGCGCAACGCCCCCGTCCCTTTCCTGCGGGGAGGAACGCCGGATTGGTGCGGGCTCCTGGCCGGTGCGGAGATCGACCCTTCCTCCCGCGCCGAAACTGTCGCCCCGGAGCGGTACATGGAACTGGCGCGCCTTGCGGAGCCTCTGATTCCGCCCGAATCCCCGTCCAAACCGGGACAGGAAGATTGCCGGCGTTGATGTGGGGTAAACAGAATTACAGGGTTCGAACCTTGCTCACGGCATTGGATACGATGAAGGCTTTTATATTGTTTCCCTTCGTGTCGACAGGAAAAACGATAAAGCCGGGACGTTTGGGGTCGTAGCCCGTCGTGGATCCCACGATGACTTCACCGTCTTTACAGGTCACTTCGATCAGGCGGCCTTGGGGTTTTTCGTCTGAAGACAATCGTTTTCTCTCTCTGTATAACTTGTTCCCCAAAAAATCCCGGACGAAAAAAACCGCCTTCAGATCACTCATCGAGATTTCCATTGGTTCCTTCGATTTATGAGGATGGTTTGGCAGAACATGAAAGGTAGGCTTGTTCGGGGAAAAATTTTGGGTGGTGCCTTTGAGGATTTTTCCATCCAGATAGCGCACGACGATTTTACTTGGCTCCATCGGTTGCCCCCCTTCCCATCAGGATACCAGGGTGCCAATTCCATGATATTCCATAAAAGAAAGAGAAAATTCAAGTTGTCATAATCACAATTCGATCAAGTCGGAGACCGACTCGAAGTTCCGAAAACAGGACGGCCGAATGCACAAGTGACGAAAAAAACATCATGGCCTGATGATTTGGGGGGCGGCTGCGAATTGAGTGGACAATGTCTTCGGCTGCTGAATACAATTGAGCGGACATGGGCGATCGGATCAACCCCCGTTACATCGCGATCGAGGGGGCGATCGGCGTAGGGAAAACCTCCCTTGCCAAAATCCTGGCCAACCAGTTCGGCTGGCGCCTGGTCCAGGAGGAGGTCGGCCATAACCCATTCCTCGAGCGGTTCTACGAAAACCCAAGGAAATTCGCTTTTCAGACGCAGCTGTTCTTCTTGCTCTCGCGCTATCGCCAGCAGAGGGAGCTGGCCCAGGGAAACCTCTTCGAAAAAGGGGTGGTCTCGGACTACGTCCTGGCCAAGGACAAGATCTTTGCCCTGATCAACCTGGAGGACGACGAGATCGCCCTCTACGACTCGATCTACAGGCTCCTATTGCCGACGGTCCCCCGCCCCGACCTGGTGATCTATCTCCAGGCCCGCCCCGAAGTGCTCCTTTCCCGGGTCCGCAAGCGCGGGGTGGAGTACGAGCGGAACATTTCCCTTGACTACCTGAGGGCGCTCAGCGATGCTTATAACGAGTATTTTTTCCACTATAACGAGACTCCGCTCCTGGTGGTGAACACGAGCGAGATCGATTTCGTGGAAAGCCCCCGCGACCTTGAACATCTCGTGAGAGAAGTCAAGAGTGTGAAACGCGGGATGCACCACTACATACCGCTGGGATCCAGGTAGCACCGGACCGAGACGGGATCGTCGGGAAACGCGGGGAAGGATGTGTGATCATTTCCCCCGCGGGCCAGGGAGCATGTTTTCGGCCTTCCGGGAACGATTCCGGAAGGCTTTTTTTTGGGACGGTCCTGAACTTTACTTTATGCCTTGGGGACGTTCTTGAACTTTCCAAAGCTCCGAGTTGATAAAGTTCAAGAACGTCCCCAGGCGATCAACGACGTTCTTAAAGTAAAGTTCAGGACCGTCCCGGTTTTAAAGGGGTAACCTTGAAGAAGATCACCGTTCTGGACATCGTCCGGATGAAAGCGGAGAGGCGCAGGATCGTGATGATCACCGCCTACGACACGCTCTTCGCGAAGATCTTCGACGAGGTCGGGGTGGACATCCTCCTGGTGGGGGATTCCCTGGGCCAGGTGGTGCTGGGCCTCCCGAATACCCTCGGTGTGACGATGGAGGACATGGCGCGGCACACCGGCGCGGTGGCCCGTGGGCGCAAGCGGGCGTATCTGGTGACCGACATGCCGTTCCTCTCCTTCCAGGCCGGTGCGCAGGAGGCGATCCGGAACGCGGGGAAGCTCCTTCAGGAGGGGGCCGAGGCGGTCAAGCTCGAGGGAGGGCGCAACGTCGAGGCGACGATCCGCGCGATCACAGCGTGCGACATTCCGGTGATGGGACACGTGGGCCTTACCCCCCAGTCGATCCACCGGATGGGCGGGTACCGGGTGCAGGGGAAGACGGACGCACAGAGGGAGCGCCTGATCGACGATGCCCTGGCGGTACAGGAAGCGGGAGCGTTCGCGGTGGTCCTCGAGGGGATGCCTGCCGACCTCGCTGCCGGGATCACCGAGCGTCTGGAAATACCCACGATCGGGATCGGCGCCGGCCCCCGGTGCGACGGACAGGTCCTGGTGATGCAGGACCTGCTGGGCCTGTTCGACGAGTTCCGCCCGAAGTTCGTGAAGCGGTTCGGTGAGCTGAAAAAACCGGTGCAGGACGCCATCCGGGCATACGCGGACGAAGTGCGGGAAGGGAAGTTCCCCGGGAAGGAGCATTCGTTCTGATGGAAACCGTACGCTTTCCGGAAGCGATGCGGGCATGGTCCGGGGCGCAGCGCGCAGAGGGGAAGCGGATCGGGTTCGTCCCGACCATGGGATCCCTCCACGAGGGGCACTTGAGCCTGGTGCGGATCGCGAAGGCCCGGGGGTTGGATACCGTCGCGGCGTCGATCTTCGTCAATCCGGCGCAGTTCGGCCCGGGGGAGGATTTCGAGCGCTATCCCCGGGACGAGGCGCGCGACCTGGCGATGCTTGCGGGCGAGGGGGTCGCCGCGGTCTTCCTCCCCGGCGTGAAGGAGATCTACCCCGACGGGTACCAGACGTACGTCGATGTGACCGGCGTATCGCAGGGGCTGTGCGGCGCAAGGCGCCCGGGGCATTTCCGGGGCGTGGCCACCGTGGTGGCTAAGCTGCTCCTTGTCGTCAGGCCGCACGCGGCGGTGTTCGGCGAGAAGGATTTCCAGCAGCTCGCCGTCATCCGTCGGATGGCACGCGACCTCGACCTGGACGTCGAGATCGTCGGGGCGCCCATCGTCCGCGAGGCCGACGGCCTGGCGATGAGCTCCCGGAACCAGTACATGGAGGGGGAGGACCGGCACGCCGCGCTGTGCCTCTACAAGGGGCTGTGCGCAGCGCGGGACCTGTATGCCGCCGGCGTGAGGGACCCGGAAAAGCTGGTGAACGTCGCGCGGGCGAAGTTTCTTTCCGAGCCGCGCGCGAAGCTGGAATACGTGGAGGCCCGGGACCCGGAGACGCTGTCCCCGGCGCGCTCCCCGTCGGAACCGATGACGATTCTCGTGGCGGCCCGGGTAGGACCGGCCCGCTTGATCGACAATATCACCCTAGGGGGGTCCGCAACATGATGCGCACGATGCTGAAATCCAAGATCCACCGCGCCACGGTGACGGAGGCGGCGCTCCATTACGAGGGGAGTATCACGATCGACGAGACGCTTTTGGAGGCGGCGGGGCTGATCGAGTACGAGCAGGTCCACATCTACAACATCGACAACGGGAACCGGTTTTCCACTTATGCCATCAAGGGGGAGCGGGACTCGGGGGTCATCTGCCTGAACGGCGCGGCTGCCCGGCAGGTGAGCAAGGGGGACCTCATCATCATCGCCAACTACGCCACCTACGACGAGAAGGAGCTTGCCGGCTTCCAGCCCACGCTCGTCTACGTCGACGCCAAAAACCGGATCACCGGGGTGAAGAAGAAGGTCGAGCCTGCGAGCCAGCGCTCCAAGGTCGCGGCCGCCCGATAACTTAAGATCAGGGACGTTCTTAAACTTTTTAATGGCAAGGGCGAAATTCATTAAAAAGTTTAAGAACGTCCCCATACTTAAGTCGGTTTACATCGCCTCGCGCATTTTTTTGGGCGCCGACAAGGTCTTGTCCCCCGGCGCGATCGCGGTTTCGGGGGGGGATATCGTGACGGCAGGATCCCCCAGGGACGTGGAGCGGGGCCTGCCTTCCGGGTTCAGCCGGCGGGAGTTCCCCGGCGCGGTCCTCCTCCCGGGGCTTGTTAACGCCCACACCCACCTCCAGGTTCCTCGTCTGGAAACACCGGGAAAGAGCGCTTCGGCCGGTTCCTTCTCCTTCGTGGAGTGGATTCTGCGCGTCATCGCCTGGAAACGCGGGGCCCCGCCGGAGGAGTTTCGGCGGAACTTCGAGTCGGCCGCCGCCGGGGCGCTTGCCTCGGGGACTACGACGGTGGGGGAGATCGCAGGGCCAGACGCCGGCGTCTATGAATCCTGTCCATTGCGGGCGCGTGTCTTTGCGGAAGGGATCGGCTTTGCTCGGGAATCCGCCGGGGAGGTCCTGCCGGCCGTTGAGGAGATCCTTGGTCGGCTGGAGAGGTTTGCGGATAAGGGCAGCGGGATGATCACCCCAGGGGTTTCCCCCCACACGCTGTACACCGTGGGGCAGCTTCTTCTCCGTGGCCTTGCCGATCTCGCGGCGCGAAAGGGGATTCCCGTCTGCCTCCACTTGGCCGAGTCCCCCGCGGAAATGGAGTTCCTCCGGACCGGCGGCGGTGAAGTCGCGAGCCGGCTTTATCCCGCTGTGGGGAAGGACGTCTCCTGGTTCCACGGGATCGGGATCCCGATCCCGAAGTATCTGGAGGGGGCGGGGGTTTTGCGGGACGGTCTGATCCTGGTGCATAATGTCCACCTTTCCCGGGAGGAGATCGGAACATTGAGGGAGAGCGGAGCGCGGTTCGTCCTGTGCCCCCGCAGCAACGCGGCGCACGGCAACGGTTCGCCCGACGTGACGTATTTCGTGGACACCGCCGTCCCCTTTGCCCTCGGAACCGACAGCCTGGGATCGGTGGCGGATCTGAGCGTGTGGGAGGAGATGCGGGCGGCCCGCACCCTCTATCGCGGCAATCTGCCGGAGAAGGAGCTTTGCCGGGCCCTCTTCCGCGCGGCCACCGGGAACGGGGCGATGGCGCTGGGCCTTCCGGGAGGAGTGCTTCAGCGCGGCGCACCGGCGGATTTCGTCGTGGCAGACGATCCCGGGGGAGAGGGAGGAACGGCGATCCGGAACCTGGTGGACCGTACGGACGGGAAGCGCACCCGTCTGACCGTGGTGGGCGGAGCACACCGCCACGAGCGCACCTGAGATGGAAAAGAAGACGCTGCCCGAGAAGATCGTCAGCACGAACCGGCGCGCCCGGCACGAGTACCATATCCTCGAATCCTTCGAGTGCGGCCTCGTCCTCCACGGCTACGAGGTCAAGTCGATCCGCGAGGGCCGAATCAACATCCAGGACGCCTACGGGACCGTCCGCGAGGACGAGGCGTTCATCGAGAACATGCACATCTCGCCGTATTCCCACGGTGACCTGAGGGTGATCGATCCCCTTCGTACCCGCAAGCTCCTGCTCAAGCGGAAAGAGATCGATTACCTTCTGGGGAAGACCCGGGAGCGGGGCCTGACCCTCGTCCCGCTCAAGCTCTATTTCAAGGGGCCCCGTTTGAAGCTGGAGGTCGGGGTGGCACGAGGGAAGAAGCTCTACGACAAGCGGGAGGACATGGCGGAACGGGACGCCCGGAGAGACATCGAGCGCGCCGTACGGGGGAAGAGAAAGGCTTGACAAACGCCCCCCGGTCACGGAAATTGTTCAAAGAAGGCTGTTGTCCATCAACGCCGAAGCCTTTTCATTCCCTGGATAAGAAGAGCCGATGAAACCACGTTACGCCTTTATCCTCTGCGCGACCTTGGTGGTGGCCCTCCCCCTCGCCGCCGGCGCGGAGGATCTCTACACGGTCCGGAAGGGGGACAGCCTCTCCAGGATCGCGAGGTGGTACGACGTAAAGGCCGAAGCCCTGATGGAGGCCAACGGTCTTGCCTCCGACCGGCTGATGCCGGGCATGCGGCTTACGATCCCGCTTCGCCAGGGAGGATCGGATTCCGCGGCGGCCGCCCCGGAACCGGGGAACCGGGCTTCCCGCGACGAGAGCGCAACCGGTGGGTCCCAACCGCCGGAAACCCGACTCCACACGGTAGAGAAGGGGGAAACGCTCTCCTCGATCGCCGGGATGTACGACATGTCGGCCAGGGAACTGAAGGAGCTGAACCACATCCGGAACCCCAGGAGGCTCCGGTCCGGGACTCGGATCCTTGTCCACAGGCCAGCGACTCTGGCGCCGCAGGAAACCGAGAACGCGCCGACTGCGATAGCGTCTTCCGCGCCGCCGCCTCCTTCGGCGGCCTCTCCCGAATCCCGGCTTGCGCGAGGACTGAAGGAACTGGCGGATTCACCCGTCGTCCGGGAAGTCAAGGGGCTCGCCGAGCCTCCGTCCGTCGGAAGCGGCACGAGCGGCATCAAGGAGAAGCTGATCCAGATCGCTCACGCGATGCTCGACATCCCGTACCGGTTCGGCGGGAGTTCCCTGCGGGGGATCGACTGCTCGGCATATGTGCAGAAGGTCTTCAGCCTGCTGAACATCGTGCTTCCGAGGACGGCGAGAGAGCAGTTCCACCTCGGGGAGGTGGTGGGCAAGGAGGATCTCTCCATCGGGGACCTGGTGTTCTTCCGCACGTACGCCAAGTTTCCCTCCCACGTCGGCATCTATCTCGGCGACAACCGGTTCATCCACGCGTCCTCCGGTGACCGCAAGGTCACGATCGACCGCCTGGACGCCCCTTATTTCATCAAGCGTTTCGTGGGCGCGCGGCGGCTTCCGCTGGACGAGCCGGCCGACGAAATCTAATCCCGGTTCGATGGGGAGGATTGCTCCGTCGAGGAGGGTTCCGGCGGCGCTACCGGTGTCAGGACGCCGTCTTCCCCGATGACAAGACCCGGCTCCACCTGCCGTTCCGCCGTGAGCTCCCGGATGATCCTAACCGCTTTTTTCTCCGGATCGGGGAAGGGAATTCCCCGGTCGAGAAGCTCCACGGGGACGATCACGCCGCTGCTGAAGTTGCCCGTCTCCAGATCGATTTCGGCCCTGAGCACGTAGCTCGCCCCGCTGGACCCCTGGATATTGAACCTGCCGTACGTCAGAAAATTCCCGAGGCTGTAGGCGATCAGCTTCCTTTTGTAGACTTCCATCGCCCTCGGCACGTGCGGCCCGTGACCGATCACCAGGTCGGCGCCAGCGTCGATCACGGTTCTAGCGAAACGGACCACGTTTCCCCGGTTCTCCCCGGCGAAGACCTCGTCGACCTCGTCGGCATCCGGCACCCGCAACGCGTCCTTCCCTTCCGCCCCCCCGTGGAAGGAGACGATGACCAGGTCGAAGTCTTCCTTCAATCCCCCGACGATCTCCATCGCCGACAGGAGGTCCTGCAGGGAATGGGAATGCGGCGAAGGCGGGGAATAGGAGAACCCGACGACGGCAACGGCCTTCCCCCGGATGCAAAACGCGGCGACGTTGTCTCCCCCCGTGGCCTGGATCCCGGCCTCTTCAAGCGCGGCGAGGGTGCTCTCCACTCCCTCGAGGCCGAAGTCGAACGTGTGGTTGTTCGCGACGTTCATCACGTTGAAGCCCGCGGATTCCAGGTGCTTTATGTACCGGGTGGGAGTCCGGAACTCGAAGCACAGGGTCTTTCCCCCCTTCGCCCGCCTCTTCCTGTTGCACTTTACCCCTTCGCCGCTGTCCGCCAGAGGTCCTTCCAGGTTCCCGAAGACGATGTCGGCCCCGCGAAGGCTTTCCAGGACGTTGTCGAACATGCCGGCCCCGTCGCGCGGCGGCAGGAGGTCCTCCGGCCAGTCCGTTCCCATCATGATGTCGCCCACCGCCACGACGGTCAGGGGATCGGCCGCGAGGGCGGCTTCGCGCGGCGGCAGCGTCGACAGGAGGACGGAAAGCAGGAGGAGGGCGATAAAACCGGACGGCCTTTTCATCCGATGGTCACCGCGCGTAGACGTCGTTCCCCCGGTCTCCGGGGAACCCGATTATAGCACCGCCTGCCGGCCGATGATCGCCGATCGCCCCGGCATCTCCCGGGGGGCGATCCGGAAATCGAGAGGCACCTTCCGCGGAAAATCTGGTACCATCACGCTGGTGCACCACCCCGGGGAACCATGAAAAAGTACTGGACCGTTTTCCGGATCAGCTGGCAGAAAGAACTGGAGTACCGGTTCAATTTCCTGCTGGGACGTCTTCGGAACATCCTCGTTCTCCTGCTTCTCTATTTCGTCTGGCACACCCTGACCTCCCCAACGGGAACCTTTGCCGGATACGACCGAAACGAGCTGGTTACCTTCGTCCTGGGGGCGAGCGTTCTCCGTTCCATCGTTTTCGGAACCCAGGCAAGGTCCGTTGCGGCCGAAATCAATGACGGCACCTTTTCCGCGTACCTTGTCAAACCGGTCCACCACCTCCTTTTTGTGTTCTTCCGGGAGCTTGCCCAGAGGTGTCTTCACACCCTCACCGCCGTTTTCGAAGTGGCCGTCTTTTCCGCGCTTGTCGACGCCCGGATCCTGATCCAGATCCAATGGCCCTGGCTGGCCCTGTTTTTCGTTTCCACCTCCCTGGCCCTGATCCTGTATTTTCTCCTGAGCTACACGGTCAACCTGATCGCTTTCTGGTCCCGGGAGGCCATGGGTCCGAAGTTTCTGTTCGACTGGTTCCTGGAATTCGCATCCGGCGCGTATTTCCCGCTGGACATCCTCGCCAGCGGCCTGTTCGCGGTTTTCGCAAGCCTTCCCTTTTTCTACCTCCTGTACTTCCCGATACAGGTGTATCTGGGGCGAATGCCCTTCCTCCAAGTGGCCGGCGGTATCGGGTTACAACTGATCTGGATCGGCTTGTGCATCCTTGGGGCGAGGTTCGTCTGGGCAAGGGGGCTTATGCGCTTCACGGGAGAGGGGATCTGAACGCTTGCCGGCGGGGACGAATGCGATGAAGATTCTGCGGAAACATTTCCGGGTCTGGAAGCGCCTGAGCGCACTGGCGATCGGTTCATACCTGTCGAGCCGGGTCGATTCGGCTTCCTATCTCCTCGGAAAGCTGATCCGGTTCGGATTCTTCCTGCTCCTGATCGTGTCCATCTTCCGCTTCACGAAAACCCTTGCCGGGTATTCCCGATACGAGGTCATCTTCTTTTTCCTGACGTTCAATCTGATCGATGTCTTCTCCCAGGCGTTCTTCCGCGGGATCTACCAATTCAAAAACGACATCCTGCGGGGGAACTTCGATTATGTGTTGAGCAAGCCGGTCAATGCCCTGTTTTACTCGATGTCCCGGTTGACGGATGTTCTGGATATCGTTTTCCTGGTCCCCATCGTCCTTCTGATCTTCTATACCGCCGGGAAACTCCCCGCCCCGATAACGGCTGGCGCCGTGATCCTGTACGTCCTGCTCCTCATTTCCGGGGTGCTGATCGTGCTGGGAATCCACATCCTTTCTGCCAGCATCACGATCTGGATCATCGAGAGCGAAAACGTGATCTGGCTGTACCGCGAGGCCATGACCCTGGGGCGGTTCCCCCCGGAAATATTCCCAGGGACCGTGCGGGTCGTTTTTACCTTTGTTCTCCCGATCCTCCTCGCCGTGGCGTTTCCCGCCAAAGCCTTTCTGGGATTGCTCAGCTGGCGGTGGATCCTGTTCGCCTTCGGGTACACGGTATCGTTCTTCTGCCTCTCGCTGCTCCTCTGGCGGGCAAGTCTTGCAAAATACAGCAGCGCTTCCAGCTGACGACCATGGGATTCTCATGGCGACCATAGAGGTCGAGAATCTTTCCAAAATCTACGAATCGTACCGGAAGAAGCCCGGCCTCCGGGGATCGCTGAAGGGACTGTTCCACCGGGAGACGTTTTTCACTTCGGCGGTCAACGGGATCTCCTTCTCCGTTTCCGAAGGGGAACTCGTCGGGTTTCTGGGTCCGAACGGCGCCGGGAAGACCACGACCCTGAAAATGCTGTCCGGGATTCTCTATCCCACAAGCGGCGATGCCAAGGTACTCGGATTTACCCCTGCCCGTCGGCAGAGGGAGTACCAAAAGCAGTTTGCCCTGGTGATGGGACAGAAGAACCAGCTATGGTGGGACCTTCCGGCCCGCGAGAGCATCCTCCTCAACAAGGAGATCTACGAGATCCCCGACGGGGAGTTTGAGCGCAACCTCGCGGAATTGAGCGATCTCCTGGAGATCCGGGACATCCTGGACGTTCCGGTCAGGAAGCTGTCCCTCGGCCAGCGCATGAAGTGCGAGCTGG
>MGQW01000015.1:252-69431 GCA_001798885.1 Deltaproteobacteria bacterium RBG_16_64_85 | reverse complement strand
TTACATAGATCTTTTCCTTTCTGGAAGGGAACGGTCACGGAATTGAACGCCGCCATCGGCCAATTCTCGCAATTCCTCCTCTCGGAGCGGAACGCATCCCGGGACACGGCCCGGGCTTACCTGCGCGAGGTCTCCGATCTTCGCGCGTTCCTGAAGGAGACGAAGGGGAGAGACCCCGAGAAGGCGCACGGCGGATGGAAAACAGTGACGACGGCGGACCTGCGCAGGTTCTTTTCCGCGAGGTTCCCGGCCCTGAGACCCTCATCCCTGGCGAGGAAGATCTCGGCCATACGGTCCTTCTTTGCGTTCCTGGTCGGGCAGGGGGTGCTTTCGGGGAACCCGGCCTTGTCCCTCACGGCCCCGCGTCGCGAGATGCGGCTCCCCGAGTTCCTCCCCGTGGACGAGATGATGGATCTGCTGCGCTCGATGCCCGGGGGAGGCGAGAGGGAAGCGCGCGACTCCGCGATCCTGGAGCTGCTCTACTCCTCGGGCTTGCGCGTCGGGGAGCTGGTGGCGCTCCGGAGGGAAGACGTCCACCTCGAGGGGGGGACCGTACGCGTGTCGGGGAAGGGGCGCAAGGTCCGCATCGTTCCGGTGGGCGAGAAGGCCGTCCGTGCCCTCAAGGAATATCTGACCGCGCGAGAAGCACGCAGCGTCCCCCGGGATTCCTCGGACCGGGGGGTCCTCTTCCGGAATCTCCGGGGGGGGGGTCTGACGGCGCGCAGCGTCGCACGGATCCTCGAGAATGCCCTCCGGCGGGCCGGGGTCGGCAGACGATTGTCCCCGCACGGCCTCCGGCACACCTTCGCCACCCACCTCCTGGAATCCGGTGCGGACCTGCGGGCCATCCAGGAGATGCTGGGGCACGCGTCGCTTTCCACGACGCAGAGATACGCGAGGGTCAACGTGAGTCATCTCGTGCGCGCCTACGAGTCCGCTCACCCCCTCTCCCGCGCGGGGAGGCGGTCGTGAGCGGGACGCGGGGGACGACGATCGTGGCGGTGTCCCGCGGCGGGCGCGTGGCGATGGCGGGGGACGGGCAGGTAACGCTGGGAAACACCATCCTCAAGCATACGGCGCGCAAGATCCGTCGCCTGTACGAGGACCGGGTGCTTGCCGGGTTCGCAGGGGCCACCGCGGACGCCATCACGCTGTTCGAGAAGTTCGAGGGGAAGCTCTCGGAGTTCCACGGGAACCTTCGCCGGGCGGCGGTGGAGCTCGCGAAGGAGTGGAGGACCGACCGGGTGCTGCGCCGGCTGGACGCCGTCATGGTGGTGACCGACGGGCGGGACCTGATGCTTCTGTCCGGAAGCGGGGACGTGGTGGAGCCCGACGACGGCGTGATCGGGGTCGGCTCCGGCGGGCCGTACGCCCTGGCGGCGGCCCGGGCGATGCTCCGGCATACGGAGCTGCCGGCGCTCGCGATCGCGCACGAGGCGCTTCGCATCGCCTCCGGAATCTGCATCTACACCAACGACAACCTGGCGGCGGAGGAGATCGCGGCGCCATGACGCGGAGAGAGAGGGAGGGGAAGGGCGGCCGCCCCCTGATTCCGCGGGAGATCGTGGCGGAGCTGTCACGGCATATTGTCGGCCAGGAGAAGGCCAAGCGGGCCGTTGCGATCGCACTGCGGAACCGCTGGCGCAGGCGACAGGTCCCGGAGGAGTTGCGGGAGGAGATTGCGCCGAAGAACATCATCATGGCGGGACCCACCGGGGTCGGCAAGACCGAGATCGCGAGGCGGCTGGCCCGGCTCGCACAGGCGCCGTTTCTCAAGGTCGAAGCGTCCAAGTTCACGGAGGTCGGGTACGTGGGCCGCGACGTGGAGTCGATGATTCGCGACCTGGTGGAGATCGCGGTGCACATGGTTCGCGGCGAGGAGATGGAAGGGGTGGCCGGCAAGGCGCGCGCAGGGGCGGAGGAACGCCTCCTCGATCTCCTGCTCCCTCCCCGTCCCGCCCGCCCGGCGGGGATGTCCCCTTCGGAAGGGGAACCGAAGGCCGACGAGTCGCGCGAACGGCTGCGGACGATGCTGAAAGAGGGGAAGCTGTCCGACAAGACGGTGGAGGTCGAGGTGAAGGAGAGCGCCGTTCCCGCCATCGACCTGATCGGCGTCCCGGGCGGAGAGGGGCTTGCGGGGATCGAGGGGAATCTCCAGGAAATGCTGGGAAGCCTCTTCCCCAGGAAAGTACGCCGGAAACGGTTGCGGGTCCCGGAGGCGCTCTCCTTCCTCGAGAAGGAGGAGGCCACCCGCATGGTGGACATGGACCGGGTGAAGCGGATGGCCGTCGAACGCACGGAGAGCGAGGGGATCGTCTTCCTCGACGAGATCGACAAGATCGCCGGGCGGGAGTCCGTTTCGGGCCCCGACGTCTCCCGGCAAGGCGTTCAGCGAGACCTGCTCCCGATCGTGGAGGGCTCGAACGTGAACACGAAATACGGGATGGTCCGGACCGACCACATTCTTTTCATCGCGGCCGGCGCCTTCCACATGACGAAGCCCTCCGACCTGATCCCGGAACTGCAGGGGCGGTTCCCCATCCGCGTGGAGCTCGATTCCCTGACGAAGGAGGATTTCGTGCGGATCCTGACCGAGCCGCACGGCGCGCTCACCCGGCAGTACGCCGAGCTGCTCCGGACCGAAGGCGTGCAGGTCGACTTTACCCCCGAGGCGGTGGAGCGGATCGCCGAGATGGCCTGCGAAGTGAACGACCGCACGGAAAACATCGGCGCGAGGCGTCTCTACACGATCCTGGAGAAGCTCCTGGAGGATCTCCTGTTCGCCGCGCCGGAGATCGGCGGGCAGGAGATCGTCATCCGGAGAACGTACGTGGAGGAGAAGCTCTCCGGGATCGTCCGGGACGTCGACCTCAGCCGGTATATCCTCTAGAAACGGGGCGGGACGAAGGGATGAAAGGATACATCCAGAAGGCCGAGACGCTGATCGAGGCGCTGCCGTACATCCGGGAGTTCTCCGGGAAGACGGTGGTGGTCAAGTACGGCGGGGCGGCGATGGCCAGCGAGGAACGGATGGCGTCCTTCGCGGAGGACGTCGTCCTCCTGCAGTTCGTCGGGATCCGCCCGATCGTCGTGCACGGAGGCGGGCCGCAGATCGACCGCGTGCTTTCCCAGCTGTCGATCCCCTCGGAGCGGAAGGAGGGGTTGCGGGTGACGTCCCCCGAGGCGATGGAAGTCGTGGAGATGGTCCTCGGCGGGACGGTCAACAAGAAGATCGTTGCGCTCATCAACCGGTTCGGCGGGAAGGCGGTCGGCCTGACGGGAAAGGACGGCGGGCTGATCGGGGCCAGGAAGTACTCCGCTCCCGGGAAAAGCGGCGCTCCGCTCGACCTCGGGCTGGTGGGGGAGGTCACGGGGGTCAACCCGGAGGTGATCCGGAGCATGGAACGGGACGGCTTCGTCCCGGTCATCGCGCCCATCGGGGCCGGGCCGGAAGGGGAGGCCTATAACATCAATGGGGACACCGCGGCAGCGGAGGTGGCAGCGGCGGTCGCCGCGGAGAAGTTCATTCTCCTCACGGACGTGCCGGGAGTCCTGGACCGGAAAGGGGAGCGCATTTCCACGATGACGGTCGACGATGTGGAGGCCGCCATCCGGGGCGGCCTGATCACCGGGGGAATGATCCCCAAGGTCGAGTGCGGACTGACCGCCCTGCGCAAGGGAGTGAACAAGGTCCACATCCTGGACGGGCGGATTCCGCACAGCGTCCTGCTGGAGATTTTCACCGACGCGGGGATCGGCACCGAGATCACCCGGCCGGCGGGGGAAGGGAGAGCGCCTTGGGCACCGCCGACGTCATCGCGATGACCGAAAAGTACCAGATGGCGAACTACGCGCGGTTCCCCGTTGTGTTCGTGCGCGGCGAAGGCGCCAGGCTCTTCGACGCCGAAGGAAGGGAGTACCTCGATTTCCTGGGGGGCATCGCTGTGGCACTTCTCGGGCACACGCACCCCGAGGTCACGCGGGCCGTCACCGTGCAGGCGAGGAACCTCCTGCACGTTTCCAACCTGTTCCACGTCCCGGTACAGGCCGAGGCCGGCAGGCTCCTCTCGGAGTCGACCATTGGGGGGAAGGTCTTCTTCTGCAACAGCGGAACCGAGGCGAACGAGGCGGCGATCAAGCTGACCAGGAAGTGGTTCGCCGATCGGGGGAAGGAAGAGGTGCACGAGTTCGTCGTGCTCGAGGGGTCGTTCCACGGCCGAACCTACGGGGGGCTCTCCGCCACCGGGCAGCCCAAGTTACACAAAGGGTTCGAGCCGATGCTGCCGGGGTTTGTCACGGTGCCGTTCGGCGACATCGCCGCCTTCGAGAACGCCCTGACGAACCGGACCTGTGCATTCCTCGTCGAGCCCATCCAGGGGGAGAGCGGTGTCCGGATGCACCCGCCCGGGTATCTCAAGGAGGCCGAGCGCCTTTGCCGGCAGAACGGCATTCTCCTGTTGGTGGATGAGATCCAGACGGGGCTGGGGCGCACCGGCGCGATGCTCGCGAGCGAGAGGTTCGGCCTGCTGCCCGACATCGTCACCCTGGCCAAGGGGCTTGCCAACGGCCTGCCGCTGGGGGCGGTCGTGGCGCGCGAGGAGGTGGCGGCCGCGTTTGGCGCCGGCTCGCACGGCAGTACCTTCGGCGGCAACCCCGTCTGCTGCGCCGCCGCCAAGGTCGTCCTGGAGACGCTGCGGTCGCAGGGGTTCCTCGACGAAGTTTGCCGGAAAGGGGAGCTCCTCAAGAACGGGCTCTCCGAGCTTGCCGAGCGGCGTACGGATGTGCGGAAAGTCCGTGGCCTGGGCCTGATACTGGCGATGGAGATGGAGGTCGAGACGAAGGAGATCGCGGAGCAGTGTCTGCGGAACGGCCTCATCGTGAACGCCACGTCGGGGAATGTCCTCCGCTTTCTGCCGCCGCTGACCGTGAACGACGCCGAGATCCGGCATGCGCTGGACCTGTTGTGGACCTCCCTGCCGGCGGGAGGACGGAAGTGAGGAAAGACCTGCTGCGGATCCTCGACCTGACCGACAAGGAGCTCCTCGCACTCCTGGCGTCGGGCAGGACGTGGAAGCGGAGAGGAAAGCGCCGGGGGGCGCCCCGGCCGCTCGCGGGAAAGACGCTGGCGATGATTTTCCAGAAGGCGTCGACCCGGACGCGGGTGTCGTTCGAGGTCGGCATGACCCGGCTGGGAGGGGTCGCCCTCTTTCTGTCCCCGGCGGACAGCCAGATCGGCCGGGGCGAGCCGGTCCGGGACACCGCCCGGGTGCTCTCCCGGTACGTGGACGGCATCATGATCCGGACGTTTCTCCAGGAGACGGTGGAGGAGATGGCCGCCTGGGCGAGCGTCCCGGTGATCAATGGCCTGACCGACGACCACCATCCCTGCCAGGTGCTCGCCGACCTGATGACGGCGCAGGAGCGGGGAATCGATCTCCGCAGGATGAAGGTCGCCTTCATCGGCGACGGCAACAACGTCGCCAATTCGTGGGTGGAGGCAGCGCACCTGCTCGGGTTTTCCCTCCGCGCCGCGTGCCCGAAGGGGTTCGAGCCGAACGTGAAGATCCTGCGGGAGGCCGCTGCCAGAGGGAAAGGTGACGTCCGGGTCGTCCGCGACCCGGCGGATGCGGCGAAGGGCGCCGACATCCTCTATACGGACGTATGGACCAGCATGGGGCAGGAGAAGGAGAGAAGGCGGCGACTTGACGCGTTTCGAGGCTACCGAGTCGACGCTGCCCTCCTGCGGGAGGCGCGGAGAGGCGCGATCGTCATGCACTGCCTGCCCGCCCATCGAGGAGAGGAGATCACCGATGAGGTGATGGAAGGGCCGCAGTCGGCCGTGTTCGACGAGGCGGAAAACCGCATGCACGTCCAGATGGCGCTCCTCGCAAGGTTTATCCCACACTAACGGACGGAGGAAGCGGAATTGGAAAAGGTCAAGAAGGTCGTTCTCGCGTATTCCGGGGGGCTGGACACCTCGGTCATCCTGCGGTGGCTCGTCGAGACCTATGACTGCGAGGTGATCGCTTTCGTGGCCGACCTGGGGCAGGGGGAAGAACTGGGCCCCGTCCGCGCCAAGGCGAAGAAGACCGGGGCGTCGAAAGTGTACGTGGAGGACGTAAAGGACGAGTTCGTCCGCGATTTCATCTTTCCGGCGCTCAAGGCGAATGCCGTCTACGAGGGTTCGTACCTCCTGGGGACCTCCGTCGCCCGCCCGCTGATCGCGAAGAAGCAGATCGAGGTGGTCCGGAAGGAGAAAGCCGACGCCGTTTCCCACGGCGCCACCGGCAAGGGGAACGACCAGGTTCGGTTCGAGCTCACCTATTACGCCCTCCTGCCGGGCATCCGCGTGATCGTGCCCTGGCGGGAATGGGAGTTTTCCTCCCGCACGGACCTCGTGAACTATGCGAAGAAGCACGGCATCCCGACGCCGGTCACCGCGAAGAAGCCGTACTCCAGCGACCGGAACCTGATGCACATCAGTTTCGAGGGGGGGATCCTCGAAGACCCATGGGCGGAGCCGCCCGAGGACATGTACGTCCTCACCCGGTCCCCCGAGAAGGCGCCCGGCAAGCCCGTCTACGTGGAGGTGGACTTCGTCCGGGGGGTCCCTACGGCGGTCGACGGGAAGAAAATGGGGCCCGCGAAGCTGCTGGCGCATCTGAACCGGATCGGCGGGATCCACGGGATCGGGCGGGTGGACCTGGTGGAAAACCGCTACGTGGGGATGAAGTCGCGCGGGGTATACGAAACGCCGGGCGGAACGGTCCTCTACGCCGCGCACCGGGCGGTCGAGTCGATCACCCTCGACCGGGAGGTCATGCACCTGCGGGATTCGCTGATTCCGAAATTCGCGGAGCTGATCTACTACGGATACTGGTATTCGCCGGAGATGGAGCTGCTCCGGTCGATGATCGAGAAGACGCAGGAGAACGTGATCGGAACGGCCCGGCTCAAGCTGTACAAGGGGAACTGCACCGTCGCCGGCCGGAAGAGCCCGGTGTCTCTCTACCGGACCGATTTCGCCACCTTCGAGAAGGAGACGGTCTTTAACCAGGCGGACGCCACCGGCTTCATTAAAATCAACGCGCTGCGCCTCAAGATCCGCTCGATGCTCAAGAGCGGGAAGGGTTGACGGAGATGGCGAAGAAAAAGGCCTGGGGAGGGCGGTTCGCCGACGGGACCGACCGGTTCGTCGAGGAGTTCACCGCCTCGATCCCGTTCGACATCCTGCTCTACCGGCAGGACATCGCCGGGAGCATCGCCCACGCCCGGATGCTGGGCAGGCAGAAGATCATCCCGAGGGCGGAGGCGGACCGGATCGTCGCGGCGCTGGCCGATATCCGGCGGGAGATCGAGTCGGGGAAGATCTCCTTCGATCTTTCCCAGGAAGACATCCACATGGCGGTGGAGCAGCGTCTGATCCGGAAAGTGGGGAAGATCGGCGGCAAGCTCCACACCGGAAGGAGCCGCAACGACCAGGTCGCGCTGGACCTGCGGCTCTATCTCCGGGACGAGATCGACGAGATTCTCACGCGGATCGACAAGGTCCGGGAGCGGATCCTGCAACGCGCCGAAGAGTGCTACGGCGTCGTGATGCCCGGCTACACCCACATGCAGCGGGCCCAGCCGGTCCTCTTTTCCCACCACCTCCTGGCGTATCACGAGATGTTTTCGCGAGACGAGGAACGGTTCCGGGAAACGCGCCGCCGCGCGAACGTATCGCCCCTCGGGGCGGGTGCCCTGGCCGGCACCACGTTCCCGCTGGACCGCGAGTCCGTGGCCAGGGAGCTCGGGATGGAGGGAGTGTGCGAGAACAGCATCGACGCGGTCTCGGACCGCGATTTCGCAGCCGAATTCCTGTTCGCGTGCGCGGTGACGATGATGCACCTGTCCCGCCTCTCCGAGGAAATGGTCTACTGGTCCTCCTCCGAGTTCGGCTTCCTGTCTCTTCCGGAGGCGATGTGCACGGGGAGCAGCATCATGCCCCAGAAGAAGAACCCCGACGTCCCGGAGCTGATCCGCGGAAAGGCGGGCCGCGCCTACGGGAACCTGATGAATCTCCTGACCCTCATGAAGGGGCTCCCCCTTTCCTACAACCGCGACATGCAGGAGGACAAGGAGCCCGTGTTCGATTCCGCGCGGTCGATCAAGGAGTCGCTGATCGGGACGGCCCTCCTCATCGAGGGAATGGCCGTGAACGAGGAGCGGATGCGGGCGGCCTGCGACGACGGCTTCCTCACCGCGACCGACCTTGCGGACTATTTGGCCCGGAAGGGGGTCCCGTTCCGGAAGGCCCACGAGATCACGGGACGGATCGTCCGCTATTGCGAGGAAAACGGGAAAAGACTCAAGGACCTGAGCCTCAAGGAGCTGCGGTCCTTCCATGGGAGGATCGGCGAGGACGTGAGGGACGCAATCTCCCTTTCCCGCTCCGTTCGACTCCGCAACACCCGCGGGGGAACGGGGCCGGAATTGGTCCGCCGCCGGCTCGAGGAGCTCAAGAAGAAATGAGACGATGGGTGCGGACGGTCTTTTTCTCGCTTCTCCTCCTTGTCGCTTTGAATGCCGTCCTTGGTTGCGGCCGCAAGGCGAAGCCGGAGCCGCTCCAGGGCGAATCTCCGATCCGTTACCGATCCTCGTTGTTGAGGTGAGCCGATGCACCATTTCTGCGTAAGGCGGGGGGAGATGGTTTGTGAAGGCGTTCCGCTGCGCCGGATCGCGGAGGTGGTGGGGACCCCCGTCTATGTATACAGCCATGCCACCCTCTCCCATCACTACAAGGTGTTCGACGAGGCGTTCGCCAGCATCCCGCACGTGGTCTGCTATTCCATGAAGGCCAACTCCAACGGGTCGGTCATCCGGGCGTTCACGAACCTCGGCAGCGGAGCGGACATCGTGTCCGGAGGGGAACTCGTACGGGCGCTCGCCGCGGGGGCCCCGCCGTCGAAAATCGTCTATTCGGGGGTGGGGAAGCAGGTCTGGGAGATCGAGGAGGCGTTGCGCCGGGGGATCCTGATGTTCAACGTGGAGTCCCGCCAGGAACTGGAGACGATCGATGCCGTGGCGGGGCGGATGCGGAAGCGGGCGCCGATCTCGCTGCGCGTGAATCCGGACGTCGATCCGAAGACCCACCCGTACATCTCGACGGGCCTCAAGAAGAACAAGTTCGGGATCCACATCGGGCAGGCGATCCGCGACTACGAATGGGCGGCGAGGCGGAAGCACATCGAGGTGGTCGGCGTCGACTGCCACATCGGTTCGCAGCTCACCGAGATCTCGCCCTTCGTGGACGCCGCCGGGAGGGTCCGGCTCCTGGTCGACCGGCTGATCCGGAAAGGGCTTCCCATCCGTCTGGTCGACATCGGCGGAGGGCTGGGGATCACGTATAACGAGGAGCTTCCCCCTCACCCGAAGCAGTATGCCGACGCGATCTTGAGCGCTTTCGCGGGCCTGGACGTCACCCTTGTGCTCGAGCCGGGGAGAGTGCTGGTGGGAAACGCAGGGATCCTTCTGACCCGCGTGCTCTACACGAAGGAGGCGACTTCCCTGAAAGGGAAGGGGAAGAAGCGTTTCTTCATCGTGGATGCGGCGATGAACGACCTTGCTCGCCCTTCTCTCTACGGTTCGTATCACGCGATCGTTCCCGTCGGCCCGGCCGCGAGGAAGAAGGTCACGGCAGATATTGTCGGTCCGATCTGCGAGTCGGGAGATTTCCTCGCGAGGGACCGGAGGCTGCCGCTGGTTCGCTCGGGTGATCTCCTCGCGGTCATGAGCGCAGGTGCGTACGGATTCTCGATGTCGTCCAATTACAACTCGCGTCCGCGGGCGGCCGAGGTGATGGTCTCGGGGGCGCGATTCGAGGTGGTCCGGGAGCGGGAACCGGTTCGGGCTCTCGCCGGCGGCGAGAGGACGGCGTCGTTTCTCGCCGCCAGGAGGCGTAAACCTCGGTAGAGGGGGACACGCGGCATCGGGGGCACTCCTGGTGTTTTCGACGATAGAGCAAGGAGTGTCCCCGCCCATAAAGGGTGTCCCCCGCCATTCCGGGGTTCTGTTAAAATGTCAAAATTCGATTCGTATTTTCTGCGTGCGGGGACCGGATGGAGAAGAAAATTCCGTTTTCGAAGCTCAACGGCAGCGGAAATGATTTTTTGCTGATCGACAACCGCGGGGGGATCCTGCGCGGCGTTGACCTTCCGGCGTTCGTCGGAAAGGTCTGCGACCGCTCGCGCTCCGTCGGCGCCGACGGGGTGATCTTCATCGAGAATTCGCGCAGGGCCGACTTCCGCTGGCAGTTCTATAACGCCGACGGCTCGCGCGCGGAGATGTGCGGCAACGGCGGACGCTGTGCGGCCCGGTTTGCCGTCGAACGGGGCATCGCGCGTCGCACGCTTGGTTTCGAGACCGACGCCGGCCTCATCCGGGCGGAGGTCAAGGGGCGCACGGTCAAACTCCAGATGACGCCGCCGCACGGACTTGCGCTGGCGAAATCCCTGACTCTGGGCGGCAGGAAGATCACGTACTCTTTCCTCGACACGGGGGTTCCGCACGCCGTCCTGTTCGTCCCCGACCTGGAGAAGATCGACTTGATGGGGACGGGGCGGGGAATCCGGACGCACCGCGTCTTTGCCCCGCGTGGCACCAACGTCAATTTCGTGCGGGTCAAGGACGGCACGGTATGGATTCGCACCTACGAGCGCGGCGTGGAGGGGGAGACCCTCGCGTGCGGGACGGGGGCTGTCGCGGCCGGGATCCTTTCCGCCGTGCACGGAACCGTCCGCCCGCCGGTCCCGGTGCGCACCCGCGGCGGGGAAATCCTCACCATCCACTTCGACCCGGATCAGGGAGGTTTCGGAGAGGTTTACCTGGAAGGGGACACATCGTGGTCCTGCGACGGGGTGATCTTCCAGGAAGCGTACCGCTACTGAAAAGAGGGGAGGACACGATGTTTCACGGGGCAATCGTCGCGACAGTCACGCCGTTTCTGAACGGGAAGCTGGACCGGAAGGGGCTCAAGAAACTGGTGGAGTTCCAGATCCGGAACGGGACCGACGGGATCGTCCCGTGCGGGACGACGGGGGAGTCCCCGACTTTGTCGGTCGACGAGCACGAGGCCGTCATCGACATCGTCATCGAAGCGGCCGCGGGGCGCGTACCGGTGATCGCCGGGACGGGATCGAACAACACGAAGGAAGCGGTCACGTTGACCCGGTACGCGAAGAAAGCGGGGGCCGACGCGGCCTTGGTCATCACTCCGTATTACAACAAGCCGACGCAGGAAGGGCTTTACCGCCACTTCCGCGCCGTGGCCGAGTCGGCCGACATCCCCCTCATTCTGTACAACGTCCCGGGCCGCACCGGTGTGAACATGACGGCCGAGACGGTGGCGCGCCTGGCCGAAGTGAGGAACATCGTGGGGGTGAAGGAGGCCTCGGGGAACCTATCCCAGATCTGCGACATCCTCCGGATGACGCCGAGGAAATTCTGCCTTCTTTCGGGGGACGACGGCCTGTTCTTCCCGATGATGGCGCTGGGGGCGAAAGGGGTGATCTCCGTGGCGTCGAACGTCGTGCCGAAGGCGATGGCGGACCTGTACGACGCCTTCGTCCTGGGGGAGTTCTCGAAGGCGCGAGAGATACACTATCGCCTGTGGCCGCTGTTCCATGTCCTGTTCATCGAAACCAGCCCGATCCCGGCGAAGACGGCGCTTGCGATGATGAAGATGATCCGGGAGGAGATCCGCCTGCCCTTGTGCGCGATGTCAGACGGCAACCGGAAGAAGCTTGCAGCCGTCCTTTCCGACCTCCGGCTGGTGTAGGGAATTCCATGGCGAGAGTCGTCGTTTGCGGGGCGATGGGCAGGATGGGGAGGGCGATCCTCGCAGCGCTCAAGGAGCGTCCGTTCGGGCTCGAAATCTCGGGCGCGGTGGAGTGCCAGGGACATCCGCTCCTCGGGCAGGACGCGTTCGAAGCGGCCGGTGTCGGGAAGTCCGGCGTTCCGGTCACGGACGACTTCCCGAAAGCCATCGCTTCGGCCGACGTGGCGATCGACTTCACGCATGCCGCATCCTCCGTGGGGAACGCACGGCAGACGGCCGGCGCCGGGAAAGCGATGGTCATCGGGAGCACGGGATTCACGCCGGAACAGCTTTCCCAGGTCCGGGACGCGGCGAAGGGGATCCCGTGCGTCCTGTCGCCCAACATGAGCGTGGGGGTGAACCTCATGTTCAAGGTGGCGGCCGACGTGGCCAGGATCCTGGGCGACGAGTACGACGTGGAGATCGTCGAGGTCCATCACCGGTTCAAGAAGGATTCCCCTTCCGGGACGGCCGTGAGGTTGGCGGACGTCGTGGCGGGAGCGCTCGGCCGCGAGATGAAGGATGTGGGGATTTACGGTCGGGAGGGGATGGTGGGGGAACGGTCCCGGAAGGAGATCGGCGTCTTCGCGGTGCGGGCGGGCGATGTGGTGGGCGAGCACACCCTCGTCTTCGGGGGGATCGGCGAGCGTTTCGAGATCACCCACCGTGCCCACAGCCGGGAGACGTTTGCGCGGGGAGCGGTACGCGCGGCGGCTTGGGTTGTGGGAAAGCCGCACGGGCTCTATGACATGCGCGCCGTGCTGGGAATCCAGGCCCGATGAAGATCCTGCGGTTCGAGAAGGCCGGGAAAATCTCCTGGGGCGTGCTGGACCTGGGAAGCGGAGAGATCTGCGAGACCGGGGGGCAGCCGTTCGACGGGATCCGTTTCACGGGAAACCGGTACCGCCTGCGGGAGGTCCGCCTGCTTGCCCCCGTCGTCCCCTCCAAGATCGTCGCGGTGGGGCTAAACTACAAGGACCACGCGCGAGAGATGGGGAAGAAGATTCCCGAAGAGCCGCTCCTCTTCCTCAAGGCCCCCTCGGCCCTGAATCATCCGGGAGGAGATGTCGTCTATCCGCCGGCGACGCAGCGGCTCGATTACGAGGCCGAGCTGGCCGTGGTGATCGGGAGGGTTGCCAGGGCCGTGAAGGAAAAAGACGCGTCTTCGGCGATCCTCGGGTACACCTGCATCAACGACGTGACCGCCCGCGACCTTCAGGTGAAGGACGGATTGTACGCCCGCGCAAAGGGGTTCGATACCTTTGCGCCGATCGGCCCCTGGATCGAGACGGAACTCGACCCCTCTACCCTTCGGGTCCGGTGCCTGGTGAACGGGGAGATCCGACAGGACGGGAACACACGGGAAATGGGAGCTTCCGTCTACCGGCTGGTGGAGTTCATCTCGCACATCATGACCCTTTTCCCGGGCGATGTCATCGCCACCGGAACGCCCCCGGGAGTGGGACCGGTGAAGGTGGGGGATGTCATGACGATCGAAGTGGAGGGAATCGGCTCTTTGAACAACCGGGTCGTCGCGCCATAAACCATGCGAAAGGGATCCACCGCCATGAACCGCTTCCCTCTGTCCCGCCGGATCCAGGCGCTTCCCCCGTACCTGTTCGCGGAGCTCGATCGGAAGAAGCAGCAGGTCCGGGCGCGGGGCGTGGACATCATCGACCTCGGGGTGGGGGATCCGGACCGCCCGACGCCGCAGTTCATCGTGGAACGGATGAAGCGGGAAGCGGCGATTCCGGCCAACCACCAATATCCCTCGTACGAGGGGCTTCCGCAGTTTCGGGCCGCCGCCGCCGGATGGTACAAGAAACGGTTCGGGGTTTCGCTCGACCCGGCGAACGAGGTCGTGGCGCTCATCGGGTCCAAGGAAGGGATCGCCCACTTTCCCCTGGCCTTCGTCAACCCCGGCGACATCGTCCTGGTCCCGGACCCCGGGTACCCCGTCTACCACATCGCCACGATGTTCGCAGGGGGGAAATCCCACTTCCTGCCGCTGAGACGGGAAAACGGGTTTCTCCCCGAGCTGGACCGGATCCCCGCCGGCGTCCTGGCGAAGGCGAAAATCCTGTTCATCAATTACCCGAACAACCCCACCTCCGCGATCGCCGATCGGAAGTTCTACAGGAAGGTGCTCGTTTTCGCGGAGGAGCACGACCTCATCGTGGCCCACGACGTGGCGTACACGGAGATCTACTTCGACGGCCTCCGGCCGATGAGCATCCTCGAGCTCCCCGGCGCCAAGAAGCGCTGCATCGAGTTCCACTCCCTCTCGAAGACCTTCAACATGACCGGGTGGCGCATCGGCTTCGCGGTGGGGAACCCCGGGCTGGTCGGGGGACTGGGAAAGGTCAAGACCAACGTGGACAGCGGAGCCTTCCAGGCGATCCAGGGGGCGGCCGTCGCTGCGCTGCGAAGCGGGCAGGCGGTGACCGATGCCATCCGGAAGACGTACCAGGAGCGCAGGGATGTGCTCCTCCCGGGCCTGCGCGCCCTGGGACTGGATCCCGTCACCCCCGCGGCCACGTTCTACGTGTGGATCCCCGTCCCGAAAGGGTACACGTCGGCCACGTTCTGCGGGCACCTGCTTACGAATGCGGGAATCGTCACGACCCCCGGGAACGGTTTCGGCCGGAGCGGGGAAGGATACATCCGCATTGCGTTGACCAAGGAGAAGCGACGGATACGGGAAGCGCTCGAAAGGATGAAACGGATCGGATTCTAGCCCCCGGCGGCGACGTCATCCTCCTGTTGGGGAGCAACGTCGGGAGGCGGGTCAGGCGGCTGCGGGAAGGCCTTACCTTGCTCTCCGGGGAAGTGGATGTGGATCAGGTTTCCCGAGTTTACGCGGGCGAACCTTGGGGAAGGCGGGGCCAGCCGTGGTTCCTGAACTTGGCGGTGCGGGGGAGAAGCAGCCTCCCGCCGGAGGATCTCCTGAGGTTCGTGAAGGAAGTGGAGGCAGTGGCCGGGCGGAAAACCGCCGGAGGAAGATGGGGGCCGCGGGAACTGGACATCGACATTCTCCTGATGGGGGACAAGGTGGTAATCGAGCCGCACCTGGTCATCCCCCATCCGGGCCTCCCGTTCCGCAGGTTCTGCCTGTTGCCGGCCTCCGAAATCGCGCCCGGGGCGGTCGTTCCTCCGGAGGGAAGAACCGTTCGGGAACTTCTTACCGCCTGCCGGGATCCTCTCGAGGTGTTTCCGATATGAGGCAAGACGGCAACCGAATTCGTCGGATGCGGATGGCGGCGATGGCGGTCGCGATGGCGCTAGTCCTGTTTTTCCAGGCGGGGTGCCGCAAGAAGGAGGCGCCGCCGCCGGCGGGGGAGGGGGAGACGATCCACATGAATGCCCTCTCCCAGATCGGGAACTACAAGGAGATCCTGAAGAGGGACCCGAACAACCTGCAGGCGCTGATCAACATCGGAAACCTCTACTTCGACACGAGGCAGGATCTCCTGGCGATCGAACATTACCAGAAGGCCCTGGCTCTCGACCCCAGGAACGTTAACGTGAGGACCGACATGGCGGTCTGTTTCCGCAGGACCGGGGACCCGGACCGGGCCGTGGAGGAGCTGAAGAAGGCGATTTCGATGGACACGCGGCACGCACAGTCCCGCTACAACCTGGGGATCATCCTCATCCATGACAAGAACGACGTCGAGGGGGGGATCCGGACCTGGGAAGCGCTACTGGAAAACGTACCGAACTATCCCTATCGCGACTCCCTCAAGAGCGAAATCGAGAGGATGCGGGGGATGGCCGGCCCGGCGAAGCCCAAGTTCAAATGAAACCCATTTTATTTTAGGCATTCCACAGTGGTAATATACCGAAAAAGCTGTTTTCTTTCCAATCGGTTTCAACTCTAGTTCCAGGTCCGTATCTCCGAATTCCAAACCGGATAAAGGCGTTATGTTTTCCTGTTGACACCTCCTGTCGTATGGAATATATGTAACAATGTTTTGTAATCCTCTTTCAAACGGACGGCACGGAGGGCGGGAGATGGTCAGGCGCGACAAATCGAATTACATCATTCAGTCGGTCGCACATGCCCTCGATGTCCTCGAGGAGTTCCGCGGAGACCTGGACGAACTGGGAGTCACGGAACTCAGCAAAAAGCTGAAGCTGCACAAAAACAACGTTTTCCGTATCCTGGCGACCCTGCAGTCCAGGAACTACATCGAGCAGAACAAAACGAACGACAATTACCGCCTCGGGATCAAGTGCCTGGAGCTCGGGCAGACCTTCATCCATCAGCGGGGCCTGCTCAAACAGGCGCAGCCGATCCTGCACGAACTTGCCGAAAAGTCGGGGGAGACCAGTTATCTCTCCATCCTGCGGGGCAACGACGTGGTCTACCTCGATGCGGTGGAAACGACCTCCACGGTGCGGGTCATCTCCCGCGTCGGACTCCACATGCCGATTCACGCGACCGCGGCGGGGAAGGCGCTGGTCGCCTTCGAATCGGAAGAGGAGCTGCGGAAACGCTTCCACTCGGGGCTTTCCCGATACACGAAGAACACGATCCTCCACATGGAAGAACTTCTGAAGAACCTTGCAACGGCCAGCGAGCGGGAATACGCCACCGACTGCGAGGAGTTCGAGGACGGTCTGCGCTGCATCGCTTCGCCGGTCCGCGACTACACGCGGAAGGTGATCGCTGCGTTGAGCGTCTCCGGCCCCGCGCACCGGCTCTCCGACGAGAAGATCGAGCAGTCGGTCGGTCCGGAAGTGTCCCGTTGCGCCAAGGTACTGTCCACGCGCCTGGGCTTCCGCGAATAACGCCGGTCCCCTTTTTCCCGATTCGCGCAGTAAGGTTTGCCGGCTCTTGACAGGGTTTTCGCGACATGTTACTCAATTTATGAATGATTGTTCATTCATCAGGAGGTGCTATGGCCAGGCGCGGGCCGCGGGGGGGAGGGGTCGCCAAACGGGAGAGGATTCTGCGCGCGGCGATCCGGATCTTCTCCCAGAAGGGCTACTTCAACTCCAAGATCTCCGAGATCGCCCGGCTGGCGGGCGTGGCGGACGGGACGATCTACCTTTATTTCAAGAACAAGGACGACCTCCTGATCTCCTTGTTCGAGGAGAAGATGGGGGAAGTGGTGGCGGAGATCCGGGTTCGCGTCGCAGACGAGGGCGACGCGCTCTCCCGGTTGCGGATCTTCATCCGGAACCATATGGATCTTCTCACGCGGGAGGCGGGCCTCATCGAGGTCATCCAGGTGGAGCTGCGTCAGAGCAAAAAGTTCATGAAGGAATATGTCCCGGTGAAGTTTCTGGAGTACCTGGACGTCATCAGCGGAATCCTCGAGGACGGGAAGCGGGAAGGAGTCTTCCGGCCCGACCTGAACGTCACGCTGGCGCGCCGGGCGATCTTCGGGGCGCTGGACGAGATCTCGCTGGCCTATGTGCTGTCCCGGAAGCGGAAATACGATCCGGCCGCGGCGGCGGACGAGATCTACCGGATTTTTGCCGGGGGGCTGACAGGGCCCGCATCGATGAAGGGAGGAGGAGGATGATCGGGTTCGATCTCACGGAAGAGCAGGTCGCGTTGCAGGACTTGGCGCGCAAGTTCGCGGCAAACGAAATCCGTCCGAAGGCCGGGGAATGCGACCGCACGGGAACCTTCCCGAAGGAGATTTTCCAGAAGGCGTTCGACCTGGGGCTGATGACGGGGTTCATCCCCGAGGCGCACGGGGGACTGGGCCTGGGATCCATCGAATCCTGCATCATCGAGGAGGAGCTGGGATGGGGGTGCTCCGGGATCACGACCTCGATGACCAACAACGGGCTGGCCCTGACGCCGATCCTCCTCGCCGGGACGGAGGACCAGAAAAAGGAGTTCGTCGCCCCCTTCGCGAGGGAATTGATGTACGCCTCCTTCTGCCTCACGGAGCCGGGTGCGGGCTCGGACGCGGGAGGGATCGCGACCACCGCGAAAAAGGACGGGGACGGGTATCTCCTGAACGGAAGGAAGTGCTTCATCACCAACGGGACCTACGCCTCGCAGTATACCGTGTTCGCTTCCACCGACCGATCCAAGGGGCACAAGGGACTTTCGGCGTTCGTCGTCCCCCGGCTCCTCCCCGGGGTCTCCTCCGGCAAGAAGGAGGACAAGATGGGGCAGCGTGCCTCCGACACCTCGGACGTCCTGTTCGAGGACGTGCGCGTGCCGGCAGCGAGCCTCCTGGGCAAGGAAGGGGACGGATTCAAGATCGCGATGAAGACGCTGGACTATGCGAGGCCGACGGTCGCGTCGATGTCCGTCGGCGTGGCGCGTGCGGCCTTCGAGCACGCGATGCAGTACTCGAAGGAGCGGGTGCAGTTCGGGATGCCGATCGCGATGAACCAGGCGATCCACTTCCTGCTGGCCGACATGGCGATGGACATCGAGGCGGCGCGCCTGCTCACCCTCAAGAGCGCCTGGCTGCTCGACCAGGGCCGGCGCAACACGAAGGAGTCCTCCTTCGCCAAGGCGTTCGCCGCGGATCTTGCCATGCGCGTGACCACCGACGCGGTCCAGATCTTCGGGGGCTACGGCTACATGAAGGATTACCCGGTGGAGAAGCTGATGCGCGACGCGAAGCTTCTCCAGATCTACGAGGGGACCAGCCAGATCCAGCGCCTGGTGATCGCCAAGGAGATCATGATGCGGTAGGGGAGCCCGTCCCTCCCTTCTCGGGATCGCGGCGGGCGAGGGTGAGCAGATCCTCCGCCGCCTGTTCAAGCTCCTTCCTCCAAGGCAGGCCCGACAGGAACCGTTCCGGGATCGCGGACGCGCCGACGTAGGCCCCGCACAGGCTTCCCGCCATGGATGCGGTGCCTTCGGCGTCGTTGCCGAGGTTGGCCGCCGGCAGGACGACCTCGGAGAAACTCTCCGGCGAGCGCAGGAAGCAGGCCCACGCAAACGGCAGGCCTTCCTGTACGGCGGTTCCGTTCCCCAGCGATTCCTGCATTTCCTCGATCTCCGCGCGCCGCAGAAGGAGAGCCGCTAGTTCGGTCCCCAGCTTCCGCAGAAGCGTGGGGGATTGCCGGCTCTGCCGGCTGCGGGCCGCCCGGTCCGGCTCGATGCCGGTGATGGCCGGAGAGATGCCGCGAGCAAACCCCAGGACGTCGAGGGAACCGGATGGGGTGTGGAGCAGCCGGGCGATGGCGGTCGCCTGGGCGATGGCTCCTGCGATAGCCGCGGCGTTGGGGTGCGTGATCGAGGCGATGATCCCCGCCTCCAGCTTCATCCGGCGGAAATCCGCCGCCCGGAGCAGCGACAGCGGCACGACCCAGGAAGCGGGGGCGCTGTCGGCGGCGTTCACGCCCGACTCGAACCAGGGATATCCGCGATCCGCCAGGTTCGCCGCGAACTCCGCCTCCGCGCCTCCGCGGGATCGGCCCGGGGCGGTCGCGAAAAGACAGGCGATCTCCTCCGGATCGACCCTCCCCTGGCGAAGCAGGGATCGCGCCAGCAGGAGAGACGCAGGCGGGGAAGGATATCCGGCCGCCGGCCCCCGTCCGTGGGAGCGCAGGGGAGCATATCCCTCGATCTGCCCGTAGAGCTCCCGGATGTCCCTGGGGGAAAGCCCCTGGGCGGGCCTGCCGAGTACCTCTCCGATCACCGCACCGAGGATCGCCCCCCGGAAACGGTCCGCGTAGTCGATCCCCCGGGCAAACTCCAGCGGGAGGTTTTCCCCCTTGGACAGGTAGGGAGGGATCTTCGCCCTCCGTACCAGGAAGTGGTAGATCACCTCGGGCTCCTTTTCGAAAAGGAGAGGCTGATCCTCCTTCCTGCGCGCGAGTTCCTGGACCTTGCGCTCGGCGATTCCCGCCATCTGGCGGATGATTTCCCAGAAGTCCTCGTTCCCCTGCAGGGGGATCTTCTGGAGAGAGCGGGACAGGCAGGAGGCGATTTCCGCAGGATCGTGGAGGGAAAGCGCCGCCTGGCGCTCGCCCTCGCCGCCGAGGCCGGCGGACGCCGGGCCGGAGGGTTCGCCTCCGGCGGTTTCCCGGGATTCATGCGGATTCTCTTCCCCGGTGTCGGTGGGGGGTGACTGCGGAGCGCCCTCCTGCGGAACATAACCGCGGTAATGGAACTCCATGACCCTCCGGGCCTGGGAAGGGGTGAACCGCATCGCGTGGAGGATCCGGAGGAGGGTTTCGCTCCTGGGGACCCTCCCGGCATAGACCACCTGCCGGAGGAGCTCGTAGCTGCAACCCAGCTCCGGCCGGTCGGAATGGAATTTTTTCAGGGATGCGTACCCGAGAGATTCGATCCGTTTCTTCAAGATTTTTGAGAGAAAGCTTTCCGGGACGTTATGCATCGATTGATCCTTCCGGCAATGGAGATTGCCAGCAAAAAGCCTGGCTACAATTATTATTGTTTCCGTACAATATATAATGTCAACAATAAAAGTATAGTTGTTATATTACAAATACTATTGTTTGATTGGTTTTCCTGAACTACAAAGATTCGGCTATGATTTCCGCGATGTCCTTCGTCTGGACCGACTCGTCCAGGTTGTGGAACTTCGCCGCGTCATCGAACATGATGAGGCAGTAGGGGCAGGCCGACCCGATTGCGTTGGCCCCGGTACGCATCGCCTGGTCGAAGCGCAGGTGGTTGATCCGCCTCCCGGGCAGTTCGAGCCACATCCCGCCGCCGCCGCCGCCGCAGCAGAATCCCCGCTCGCGGTTCTTCGACATCTCGTTGATGGTGATTCCGGGAACCGCTCCCAATGCTTCCCGGGGGGCGTCGTAAAATTCGTTGTGCCTGCCCAGGTAGCAGGAGTCGTGGAATGCCACCAGCCGGTTGACCGCTTTCGAAGGGTAGAGCTTCCCCTGGGCGATCAGGTCGCGCAGCAGGACGGAATGATGGATCGCCTCCACGTTTACACCGAATTGCGGGTATTCCTTCCGGAACGAGTTGAAGCAGTGGGGGCACTGCGTGATCACCTTCTTGACGTTGTAGGAGGCGAAGACCTCCTTCACCATCTCGACCATGCCCAGCTGGAAGAGCCCTTCCTCGCCCATCGGGCGCGCGAAGGCCCCGCAGCACATCTCCTCGAGTCCGAGGATGGCGTAGTCGACGCCGGCGCGGGAGAGCAGCGAGGCGATGGTCCGGGTGACCTTCTGGTTGCGCGGATCGTACGCACCGGCGCACCCCGGCCAGTAGAGGTACTCGAATTTCTTCTTGTCCGCCGCTACGGGTACGTCGAGCCCGGCGGTCCATTGAACGCGGTCGTCCTGGGGAAGCCCCCACGGGTTGCCCGTGTCGCCCATCTTCTTCAAGGCGGTGCGCGCAGCGTCGGGGATCCTGGAGCCGGCGACGTAGCCGCGGCGGACGTCGACGATCATGTCGATATGTTCGATCAGCACCGGGCACGCCTGCATGCAGGCGCGGCAGGTGGTGCAGGACCAGACCTCGTCGGGGGAAAGGACCTCGAACGTGAATGCCGGGACGACGGGCCGGCCCGTCTTCATGTCCAGATCGGCCGCGGAGGGGACGAGGCTCCAGTAGAGTTCCCGGCTCATCTGGTCGCGGGTCTTGAGGACCACGTCCCGGGGAGACAACGGCATCTCCGCGGCGAAAGCGGGGCACTCGTCCTGGCACCTCCCGCACTTCGTGCAGGCGTCAGAGGAGAGAAGCTGCTTCCAGGAGAAGTCCTCCACGTCCGTGACGCCGATCTTCTCCTCGTCCTCGATGCCGGGAATCGGCTGGAGCGCCCCCTTCGGACGGGAGGTCCGCAGGAAGATATTCACCGGACCGGCCCCCAGGTGGAACATCTTGGACATCGGGATCGTGGCGAGGAAGCCGAAGGCGAGCAGCAGGTGCGTCCACCAGAGCGCCCGGTGCGCCGAGAGGAGGTCCTCGATCGCCACGCCGGAGAAGAGGGGAGCGATGGCGTGGCTGACGTAGGACACCGGGGCCGCGACGGGATCGGTCGCGGCGAGCCGCACGGTCTCGATCAGGAAGCCGGTGACCCCGATCGCGCCGATGAGAAGGAGCTGGAGGAGATCGTCGCCCTCCCGGGTCAATCCTTTTGGCCGGAAGAGGTAGCGGCGCGCGAGGGCCACGAAGATCCCCGCGAGGAGCACCAAGCCGAAGGTTTCCGCGAACAGCTTGAACACGATGTAGAAATCGCCGTCCAGGATGCGAACGCCGAAGTCGAATTCGAGCGCCACGAGGCAGGTGACGATGAACAGGACGATGAAGGCCGAGTAGATGGAAAGGTGCATCAGCCCGCCGACCTTCCGTTCGAGGACCTTTTGCTGTCCGAGGCCGATCCGGAAGGCGTCCACCAGGCGGCCCCAGAGGTCGTCCAGGCGGTCTTCCCTCTCCGCGCGCCCCCGCCGGTAGGCGTTGACTCTCTGATAGATCCCCCACGCGAAGATGACGACGACCGCTCCGAAGAGGGAATACATGATCGCCGCCGTCGAGGAGGGCAGGTTCCACAGGATCTCGCGGCCGATGGTTTTCATGGAGGGCTCCGTGGGAGAGATTCAGCGGATAGTATTATCAGACCGGCACCGGGCGGCTCAAGACAAATATTCACGAATCGGCCGCGGCAGATTGGATATACTGGCCGGGGACACTTCTCTCCCCGGTGAGGGGGTCGCCTCATGCCGGAAGTCATCGTTCAGGAATTCGATGTCCATTTCCAGGACACCGTCAAGCCCATGCCCCGCACGGTGGTCTTCCTCCACGGGTCGGGGGGGTCGCATCACACGTGGCGCGACCAGTGGGCGGGCCTCAAGGGCGTCGCGCGGCTGGTCGTTCCGGACCTGCCGGGGCACGCCGAATCCATGGGACCTCCCCGGGAAACGGTGGAGGGGTATGCCGCCTGGCTGGCGAACTTCGTGAAGGAGACCGGGCTTTCGAAATTCGTCCTCGCGGGCCATTCCATGGGAGGGGCCATCGCCCTGCAGGCCGCGTTGAGCCGGATCGGGGGCCTGGAGGCGCTGATCCTGGCGGGAACGGGTGCGAAACTGAAGGTCAGCCCGGTGATCTTCGACGGGATCGCCGCCCGGTTCAGGGAGTTCGCCCCGGAACTCGTCGAATGGATGATGGCGAAGGCGGCCGACCCGGCCCTCCGGGAAGACGTCACGAGGGACGTTCTCTCCACGAAGCCGTCGACCTTCGCTTCCGATTTCCGGGCGTGCGACGCCTTCGACGTGCGCGGCCGGCTGGGAGAGATCAACGTCCCCGCACTGGTCGTCGTCGGCGACGACGACCGGCTCACGCCCCTCAAGTACTCCGAATTTCTCGCCACCAACCTCCGCGGCGCCGTGCTCAAGATCCTCCGCGGCGCCGGGCACATCGCGATGCTCGAGAAGCCGGTCGAGATGAACAACGTCATCGCCTCCTTCCTCCACTCCCTGGGATAACGCCCCCGGCCAGGCCGCCGCTCACACTGCGCCTCCGCAAGCGGCTTCGTTTCCCCGCAGGGGGGCCAGCTTAGCCGCCCCGTGCGGTACGCGCCATCAACGGAAGGCGCTGCGCCTCCGGTAGCTCCGTGCTCGCTCTCGCCTTCGGCTCCCCTGCATCCCTCTGTACGTGCTCCGCGGCCCTTCCCCGCTCTTCGTTCACCCTGCGCGGTCCGCCAAGTTGGTTTGTTACAAGATTTGTATTACTGAATCGGACGGTTCCGCCTCGGCGACCCGCTGCGCCGGACCTACCATCGGCGTGGCGCGCCTTCCGTTTGGGCGCGCAAACGCGGCGGAGAAATTGCCGATTACAGCTTCTTTCCCTTAGCAGGTGGGTCCGGCGAAGGCGAAGAAGGGTCCGGCGCAAGAGCGGACGGGAGCCGGCGGCATGGTACACTATCCGGATGAATGAGAAGGCGATTCCCGCTCTCCGGGCGATCTTCGGGGAGCGGCTCAAGACCTCACTCGAGGACCGCATCTGTTATTCGTTCGACGCCACGGGGAAGGAGTATCTCCCAGACGCGGTCGTCTTTCCCCTGAGCGCGGAGGAGATCCGCAGGACCGTGCTGCTCGCCAACGAGCACCGGTTCCCGGTGGTGCCCCGCGGCGCCGGATCGGGGTTCTCCGGCGGCTCCCTGCCGGTCCGGGGCGGGGTCGTCCTGTCCACCGAGCGGATGGACCGGATTCTCTCGATCGACACGGAGAACCTCGTCGCCGTCGTCGAGCCGGGCGTGGTGACCGGGACGTTGAAGGAGGAAGCGAGGAAAAAGGGCCTTTATTACCCTCCCGACCCCGCGTCGCTGAAGTTCTGCACGATCGGAGGGAACCTCGCCGAGTGCGCCGGCGGGATGTGCGCCGTCAAGTACGGCGTGACGCGGGACTACGTCCTGGGTCTCGAGGCCGTCCTGGGGACCGGGGAACTCGTGCGCACGGGCGTCTATACCATAAAGGGGGTCGTCGGATACGACCTCACCCGGATGCTGGTCGGATCCGAGGGGACGCTGGGAATCCTCACGAAGGCGACGCTGAAGCTGATCCCCCTTCCGGAATCCGTGGCGACGCTGCTGGCCTTCTTCCGCGCCAGCGAGCAGGGCGCCCGGGCGGTGGCCGGGATGGTGGAAGAGCGGATCACCCCCTGCGCGATGGAACTGATGGACCGCACCGCCATCGACTGCGTGCGGGAGATCATCGACCTGCCGGTCCCCGAAGGGGCCGGGTGCGCCCTCCTGATCGAGGTCGACGGGCCGGAGGCCTCCGTGGCCCAGGAAGCGGATAGGGTCGAGGAGGCGTGCCGCCGGTTCGGTGCGATGGAGGTGAGCCGGGCCGCCGACGTCTCCGGGCGGGAAAAGCTGTGGGAGCTGCGCCGGTCGATCTCCCCGGCGATCCGGAAGGTGAACCCCGTGAAGATCAACGAGGACATCGTCGTCCCCCGCAGCCGCCTCGCGGAGATGTTTTCCTTTCTCTCCGACCTGGCATTGCGCAGGAACCTCAAGATCGTCAACTTCGGGCACGCGGGGGACGGGAACATCCACGTCAATATCATGATTTCCGGGAAGGACGAGGAGGAGCGGCGACGCGCCGACGGGGCGGTGGAGGAAGTCTTCCGCAAGACGGTGGAACTGGGCGGGACGATCTCCGGAGAGCACGGCGTCGGAATTTCGAAGGCCCCCTTCCTCGAGATGGAGGTCGGTCCCCTGGGCGTTTCGGTGATGAAGCGGCTGAAAAGCTGCTTCGACCCCAACGGGATCCTCAATCCCGGAAAGATCTTCCCCGACGAGACGTCGGTACGGCCGTGAGGGACGACGAACTGCGCGCCCTGACGGGCGCATGCGCCAAGTGCGGGACCTGCCGGACGGTCTGCACCCTCTACCCCGAGCGGAAGGCGGAGATCTCGGTCGCGCGGGGGAAGATCGCCCTGGTCGACGCGGCGCTTTCGGGCCGGGACTACAATCTGGAGGCGGTCCAGGAGGCGCTCGCCGATTGTCTTCTGTGCGGCCGGTGCGAACGCGCCTGCCCCAACCAGGTTCTGGTCGAGGAAATCCTCATGAAAGGGAGAGCCGACATCGCCCGGGAGGTCGGCATCCCCGTGTGGAAACAGGTTCTCTTCGGCGGGGTGATGCCGTCCCCGAAGAAAAGGGACGCCGCGCGAGCCGCTGCCGCCGCCGCTCAGAAAATCCTGGCGAAGAAAATCCCCACCGGAAGCGGCCTTCATTACCGGTTTCCGGAAGCGTTCGGCTTTTCGGGGCGCACGGTCCCCAAGCTCCCCCCAAGGGGGTTCATCGCTTCCCTCGCGCCCGGGGAAGCGGCGACCGGCGATGTGATGCTGTTCGTCGGGTGCGTCTTCGACCACGTTTTCCCGCAGGTGGGGAGGGCTTCCTACGAGTCCATGAAGGCCTCCGGTAAGGCGATCGCCGTTTTTCGGGACGCCGCCTGCTGCGGCCTCCCGGCGATGGTGTCGGGCGATTGGAAAGCAGCCCGCAGCTGCGCCGAGGAGAATGTCCGCCGGCTGCGGGCCGCCGAGCCGGGAAGAATCGTTTTTCCCTGCGGCTCCTGCCTGCTGATGTTCAAGCGAAACCTGTCCGCCCTCCTCCCGGAAAAGCACCCGCTGCGGGAGGACGCTGTCTGGGTCTCCAGCCGCTGCGAGGATTACGCGGGCTTCCTCCTGGATTCCGGGGTCGTCTCCCGCCTGCGGGAGTCGCCCGAAGGCGAAATGGTCGGGGAGATCGGCTACCACGACCCGTGCCATCTCTCCGGCACCCTCGGAAAGGGGGCGGAGGCGCGGGAGGTGCTGCGGAGCGCCGTTGGCCCGGCGTTCGCGGAGATCCCGGGGGCCGACCTGTGCTGCGGATACGGAGGGACGTTCAACATCCGCGACTACGCCACCTCCGCGCGGATCGGGGAGAACAAGATTTCGCTTGCCGCAAAGGGCGGCGCCCGGGTGATCTCCACCGCCTGTTCGGGGTGCATTCTTCAGATGCGCGACATGGCCGCCCGCACCCGGCCTTCCCTGCGCGTGGTCCATATCGCCGAGCTCGTTGCCGGCGCCCTGCCCCGCCGTTGACACCCTACACGCGGGATGTTATGAAACTCCATCACCGTCTGGAATAACTGCCAGGAGGGGGGGCATGTCACTCCAGGAAAAGTTCGACGAACTGAGGAGGAAAAACGCCCTCGCGATGGAGGGGGGCGGCAGGAAGCGGATCGAGACGCAGCACGCGCAGGGAAAACTCACCGCGAGGGAGCGGGTCGAACTGCTGCTCGACCCGAATTCGTTCGTCGAGCTGGACCGGTTCGTCCAGCACCGGTGCGTCGATTTCGAGGTGGAGAAGATCCTCGGCGACGGCGTCATCACGGGATACGGCAAGGTCAACGGGCGCCTCGTCTATGTCTTCGCGCAGGACTTCACCTGCATCGGCGGCTCCCTCTCGGAAACCTACGCACTGAAGATCTGCAAGATCATGGACCACGCCGCCCGAAACGGTGCTCCTGTCATCGGCCTGAACGACTCGGGGGGAGCGCGCATCCAGGAAGGGGTTCATAGCCTGGCGGGGTACGCCTACATCTTCCTCCGGAATACGATGTACTCGGGCGTGGTCCCGCAGATCTCTGCCATCATGGGGCCGTGCGCGGGAGGCGCCGTCTACTCGCCCGCGATCACCGACTTCATCCTGATGGTCAAGAATACCGCCTACATGTTCGTCACCGGCCCCGACGTCATCAAGACGGTGACGCACGAGGAGGTGACCAAGGAGAACCTGGGCGGCGCCATGTCCCACAACGAGCGCAGCGGGGTGGCGCACTTCGCCGCCGAGGACGAGAAGGAGTGCCTCTTCCTCATCCGCGAGCTGCTTTCCTTCGTTCCGCAGAACAACATGGAGGACCCGCCGGCCGTGGCCCCCAAGGACTCCCCCGACCGGAAGGAGGAGAGCCTGAACCAGATCGTGCCCGACATCCCGACCAAGCCGTACGACATCCGCGATGTCATCAAGAAGGTCGTCGACGACGGGTACTTTTTCGAGATCCAGGAGCATTACGCGAGGAACATCGTCATCGGGTTCGCCCGGATGAACGGGCGGCCGGTCGGGATCACGGCGAACCAGCCCGCCGTGCTGGCCGGCTGCCTCGACATCAACTCCGCCATCAAGGGGGCCCGCTTCGTCCGGTTCTGCGACGCCTTCAACATCCCCCTGCTCACCTTCGTCGATGTCCCGGGCTTCCTGCCGGGGACGGCTCAGGAGTACGGCGGCATCATCAAGCACGGCGCGAAGCTCCTCTACGCCTTCGCCGAGGCGACCGTCCCGAAGGTGACCGTCATCACCCGCAAGGCGTACGGCGGGGCGTACGACGTCATGTCGTCCAAACACATCCGCGGCGACATCAACTTCGCATACCCCACCGCCGAGATCGCGGTGATGGGGCCGGACGGGGCGGTCAACATCATCTTCAGGAAGGAACTGGTCAAGTCCTCCAACCCGGACCAGACCAAGGCGGAGCTCGTGGCCGACTACCGTTCGCGGTTCGCTTCCCCGTATAAGGCGGCGGAGCTTGGCTTCATCGACGAGGTCATCATGCCGGAGGAGACTCGCCCCAAGGTGATCAGCGCGCTGGAGATGCTCGCGAACAAGCGCGACTCCAACCCGCCGCGCAAGCACGGCAACATCCCCTTATAGGAGGGCATCCCGTGTTCAAGAAAATCCTGATCGCGAACCGGGGGGAGATCGCCGTCCGCGTGGAGCGGGCCTGCCGCGAGATGGGGATCCCGACCGTCGCGGTGTACTCCGAGGTCGACCGGCACGCGCTGCACGTCCGGTACGCCGACGAGGCGGTTCTCATCGGGCCGTCCCCCGCCTCGGAATCGTACCTCGTCATCGACAAGATCATCGGCGTGGCGAGGAAGAGCGGTGCGGAGGCGATCCACCCCGGGTACGGCTTCCTCGCCGAGAATCCCCGCTTCGCGGACCGGTGCGAGAAGGAGAAGATCAAGCTGATCGGCCCATCCGCCCACGCGATGCGGACGATGGGGTCCAAGACCGTCGCCCGCAAGACGGTTCAGGCGGCCGGCGTGCCGGTCGTCCCCGGAACGATTGAGCCGATCTCGACCGAGGAAGAAGTCCTGCGGATTGCGAAGGAGATCGGGTTTCCGGTGATGCTGAAGGCCACCGCAGGCGGCGGCGGCAAGGGATTGCGGCTCGTCAAGGAGGAGGGGGAACTCCATTCCTCCCTCCGGATGGCGAAATCCGAGGCGAAGTCCGCCTTCGGCGACGACTCCGTCTACATCGAGAAGTACATCGAGCAGCCCCGGCACGTCGAGATCCAGATCCTGGGCGATTCCCACGGGAACTACGTCCACCTGTGCGAGCGCGAGTGCTCGATCCAGCGGCGCCACCAGAAAGTGATCGAGGAGTCGCCGTCGGTGATCGTCACCCCGGAGATGCGGGCGGCGATGGGAAAGGTGGCGATCGAAGCGGCCCGCGCGGTCCGGTATGAAGGGGCCGGGACGTGCGAATTCCTCGTCGACGGGAAACGCAACTTCTACTTCCTCGAGATGAACACGAGGCTCCAGGTCGAGCACCCGGTCACCGAGATGGTGACGGGAATCGACATCGTGAAGGAGCAGATCCTCGTGGCGGCCGGCGAGAAGCTCTCCATCCGGCAGGAAGACGTCCTCCAGACCGGCCACGCCATCGAGTGCCGCGTCTACGCGGAGGACCCCGACCGGAACTTCTTCCCCTGCCCGGGACTCATCACCTCGCTGCGCACCCCCGGGGGCCCGGGAGTGCGGGACGACTCGGGGGTCTTCGAGGGGTTCGAGATCCCCATCTACTACGACCCGATCATCTCGAAGCTGGTCGTGTGGGGGAAGAACCGGACGGAGGCGATCGCCCGGATGAGGCGGGCGCTCAACGAGTACGTCGTCACCGGGGTGAAGACGACCATCCCGTTCCACATCCGCGTGATGAAGAACCGGCACTTCATCGAGGGGAACTTCGATACGAACTTCATCGACAAGGTCTTCTTCAAGGAAGAGGGAGAGCGCCGGCTCGAGCACGGAGACGTCGCGATGATCACGGCTGCGATCCAGGCGTTCCTCGAGGAGAGGAAGCACGCGATGGCGCAGAAACCCGTGGAGGCCGCCGGACCGGTCTCGATGTGGAAGTACTCCACCCGGCCCGGCATGCGGAAACCCGGCTAGGAGCGGCCATGAACTACATCGGGACGATCGGCGAGAAGGAAGTGAAAGTCACCGTCCGGGAGACGGGGGTCGCCCGGTATTCGGTCACGATCGACGGGCAGGAACACCTGGTGGATGCGCACCATGTGCAGAGCAGCGTCTGGTCCGTCCTTTACGGGGACGCCTCGTTCGAGGTGGACGTCCAGGGAAAGAAGGACGAGGAGTTCGAGGTGCTGATCGCCGGCGACTGCTACAAGTTCACGTTGATGAACGAGCAGCGCAAGGCGATGGTGCGTTCCGGGGGAAAGGGGGCGGCCGGAAAGGCGATGGTCGCCTCGCCGATGCCGGGGAAGGTGGTGAAGCTCCTGGTCACCGTGGGGGAGAAGGTCAAGGCCGACCAGGGGGTCATCGTCGTCGAGGCGATGAAGATGGAGAACGAGCTCAAGGCCGCGGTCACGGGGACGGTCAAGGAAATCTTCGTGAAGGAAGGCGAGATCGTCGAGTCCGGGGCGAAGCTGCTCCTGGTGGGGTAGGGGGGAAGGGATGGCATCGGCGAAGCGGAAGGGGGCGGGAGCCTCCCGGTTCCGGACGGCGAGGGAGCGGTGGGAGAAAGAGGTCCTCCTCCCCGCGGTGTCGAAGGCGCCGGAGCGCCGGAAGCGGTTCGAGAGCACCTCGGGGACGGAGATCGACCGGCTCTACACCCCCGGGCACCTCGAGGAGTTGGACTACCTGCGGGACCTGGGGTTCCCCGGCGAGTATCCGTTCACCCGAGGCGTTCAGCCCACGATGTACCGCGGGCGCTTGTGGACGATGCGGCAGTACGCCGGCTTCGGCGACGCCCGCGAGTCCAACCACCGGTACCGCTACCTGCTCGAACACGGCCAGACCGGCCTCTCCGTGGCCTTCGACCTGCCCACGCAGATGGGATACGACTCCGACAGCCCCATGGTGTCGGGAGAGGTCGGCAAGGTCGGGGTGGCGATCGATTCCCTCGAGGACATGGAAGTGCTTTTCGACCGGATCCCGCTCGGGAAAGTGTCCACCTCGATGACGATCAACTCCACGGCGGCGGTCCTGCTGGCGATGTACGTGGCGGTCGGCGAGAAGCAGGGCGTCTCCGCGGACCGGCTGAACGGGACCATCCAGAACGACATCCTCAAGGAGTACATTGCCCGGGGGACCTACATCTTCCCGCCTGCCCCGTCCATGCGGGTGATTACCGACATTTTCGCCTTCTGCAAGGATCGCGTCCCCCGCTGGAACACGATCAGCATATCCGGGTACCACATCCGGGAGGCCGGCTCCACGGCCGCCCAGGAGATCGCCTTCACCCTGGCGAACGGCATTGCGTACGTGCAGGCCGCGATCGACGCGGGGATGTCGGTGGACTCCTTCGCCTCGCGCCTGGCGTTCTTCTTCAATTCCCACAACGGGTTCCTCGAGGAGGTGGCGAAGTTCCGGGCCGCGAGGCGCCTCTGGGCGAGGATCATGAAGGATCGGTTCCGGGCGAAAGACCCGCGCTCCTGGATGCTCCGGTTCCATACGCAGACCGCCGGCTCCTCGCTCACCGCCCAGCAGCCGGACAACAACATCGTCCGCGTAACCGTCCAGGCGCTCTCCGCCGTCCTCGGCGGGACGCAGTCGCTTCACACCAACTCGCGCGACGAGGCGCTCTCCCTCCCCACCGAGGATTCAGTGCGGATCGCCCTCCGCACCCAGCAGGTGATCGCTCACGAGAGCGGTGCCGGCGACACGGTCGACCCGCTGGCGGGCTCGTACTGCATCGAAGCACTCACCTCGACGCTGGAGCGGGAGGCTGCCGAGTACATCGGGAAGATCGACCGGATGGGCGGGGTGATCCGGGCGATCGACTCAGGTTACGTGCAGAAGGAGATCCAGGACGCGGCCTACCGGTACCAGCAGGAGATCGAGCGGAAGGATCGGATCATCGTGGGCTTGAACGAGTTCGAAGTCAGGGAGGAGAGGCAGGAGAAGCTCCTGACGGTGAATCCGAAGATCGAGAAGGATCAGCGGAAGCGTCTCGCGGACCTGCGCCGGAAGCGCAGCAGCCGGGCGGTCCAGGCGGCTCTCGCTTCACTCGAGAAGGCGTGCCGGGGGAAGGAGAACGTCATGCCGCCGATCCTTTCCGCCGTCTGGGCCTACGCAACCATCGGGGAGATCTCCGACGTCATGCGCGGGGTGTTCGGCACCTACCGGGGGAAAGTCACCGTCTGAAACAAACCCCCGGCGCCTTTCCGCATCTTACTTGGCGGATTTGCGGTGAACCTTCGGTTCGAAAGGGAGGGCGACGATGGCCGAGATCCGGTGGGAGACCGAATTCGACGCCGCGCTCGAGAAGGCGCGCAAGAGCGGCAAGCCCGTGTTCCAGGACTTCTGGTTCGATGGCTGAATCGGCTGCGCCAGGATGAATACGGGTCCGTATTCCGACGAGAAGGTCCGGAAGTTCCTCGAAGAACAGTTCATTCCCCTGAGAAGCCTGTGTATCTGGGAAAAGCCGACCGGGTTGATGGAGCGGTTCGGGATCAAGTGGACCCCCACATTCCTCGTCCACGATTCCGGGGGCAAGGAGCACCACCGGTTCGTGGGGTATGTGCCTTCCGATGACCTCCTCGCCCACCTCGGGCTCGGGATGGGGAAGATCCTCTTCGACACCGACCGGATGGCGGAGGCGATGGCACAGTTCCAGACCGTCATCGACCGGCACCCGAACGCGGGGGCGACCCCGGAAGCCGTTTTCCTCCTGGGGGTGGCCGGATACAAGCACACGCACGACCCGAAGGAGCTGCGCCGGGCGTACGAAACCCTGAAGGCGACATATCCGCAAAGCGAATGGGCGCGCCGCGCCGACCCCTATTCCGCGATCCCCCTGTAGGGAGCTCCGTTTTCGGTTGATTTCCGCGAGGGTCGAAGGCTAAATGGAAGAAACGTCGACCTGCGGCTCTAGAAGAACGGGAGAAGGATGGGGGAACTGCTCCAGCGGATACTCGAGGAGTGCGAGGGGCACTTCGTTTCCGGCCAGGAAATCGGGAGACGGTTGGGAACGACCCGCGCCGCCGTATGGAAACAGGTTCAGGGGTTGAGACGACGAGGCTTCGGCATTGAAGGGGCCCGGGGGGCCGGCTACCGGCTTCTCGGGCGACCCGACCTGATCGAGGAACCGGAACTTTTTTCCCGCCTGTCCCGCCGCGAATTCTGGAAGGCCTTCCTTTTCTTTCCCGTCACCGACAGCACCAACACCCGGGCGGTGGAGCTTGCCGGGAAGGGCGCCCCCCATGCCACCGTCGTCTGCGCCGATGCCCAGACGGGCGGCCAGGGTCGGCTGGGCCGGAAGTGGGAATCGCCCCCCGGCGTCAACCTGTACCTGTCGCTGCTCCTGCGCCCTCCGATCGCCCCCCTGCGCGTCCCGCAGCTCACGCTGGTCACGGCCGTTGCCCTCGCGGCGGCTGTCGAGGACGTATCGGGCCTTCGTTCGAAGCTGAAATGGCCGAACGACCTGTACCTCGACGGGCGGAAAGCCGCGGGGATCCTGGCGGAGATGTCCGCCGACCCAGACCGCGTGCGCCACGCGGTGATCGGCGTGGGCCTCAACGTCAACGCGGAATCTTCCGCTTTCCCGGGGGAGCTTCGGGAAAAGGCGACCTCCCTGAAAATTCTGGCGGGGAGGGCCTTCCGGCGGGTGGAAGTGCTCGCGCGGTTCCTCGACTCCTTCGCCGAATGTTACGGGGCGTTTCTGTCCGGCGGGTTCAAGTCGCTTCTCCCCGATTGGAATCGGCGGGACGTTCTGTCCGGGAAGAGGGTGCTTCTGCGGCACGGCGGGGAGGAAGCCCGTGGAAGGGTCCTCGGAGTGGATGAATCCGGGCTGCTCCTTTTCCGCCGCGAGGGCGCGTCCCGTTTGGAGAAGGTCGCCAGCGGAGAAATCCTCGAGTTCGAGAGGTGACGGCGGTTGCTTCTCGTCATTGACGTCGGGAACACGCACACGGTCCTGGGAGTTTACGAGGGAGAGAAGCTCGTCCACCACTGGCGCGTCTGGACGGACCGGGAAAAAACAAGCGACGAGTACGGGATCCTCATCCGGAACCTGTACGACGGCAGCCACTTCTCCTCCCGCGAGATCCACGCGATCGCCATCGCCTCCGTCGTCCCCCCGCTCACCCCGACGATCGTCGATCTCTGCGTGCGCTACTTCGGTATCGCTCCCCTGGTCGTCGGCCCCGGCGTCAAGACCGGCATTTCGATCAAGATGGACAACCCCAAGGAGGTCGGCGCCGACCGGGTCGTCAACGCCGTGGCAGCCTTTTCCCGGCACAAGAAAGCCTGCATCGTCGTCGACTTCGGCACGGCGACGACGTTCGACTACGTTTCGGAAACCGGCGACTACATGGGCGGGATCATCGCCCCGGGAGCGAACATCTCCGCCGAAGCCCTTTTCCTCCAGGCCTCGAAGCTGCCGCGGGTGGAAATCGTAAAACCGCCGACGGTCATCGGGAAGAACACCGTGGCCGCGATGCAATCGGGCATCTTCTTCGGCTACGTCGCGCTCGTGGAGGGGATCATCGAACGCATGAAGAGGGAGCTCCGCCTGGACCCTCTCGTCATTGCCACGGGAGGGCTGGCGCGGACGATCGCCTCGGAGTCTTCCAAAGTCCACGTAATTGATGAAAATTTGACTCTCGACGGACTGCGTATTATATACGAGAGGAACCTGGCGCCGGGGCCCTGAATCGGGGGGAGCCGACCGCCTTTGAGGAGGGACGAAGGAACGTGGATATCCGTCAACTGAGAAACGTCGGGATCATCGCGCATGGGGGCGCGGGGAAGACCACGCTGGCGGAGGCGCTGCTGTTCAATGCGAAGGCGACCGACCGGATGGGGAGGGTGGACGACGGAAGCTCCAACTTCGATTACGATCCCGAGGAAATCCGCCGGAAGATCACGATCGGCACCTCTTTCCATCATTACACCTGGAACAAGGTGGAGGTGACCGTCGCGGACACGCCGGGCTACATCAACTTCGAGGCGGACACGCGCGCCTGCATGCGGGTGCTGGATGGCGCCGTGCTCGTCGTGAACGCCGTTTCCGGCGTCGAGGTACAGACCGAGAAGATGTGGAAGTTTGCCGCCGATTCCGACGTACCGGTACTGGCGTTCGTATCGAAGATGGACCGGGAGCGGGCGGATTTCGACAAGGCCCTCGAGGAAATCGCCGGCATCCTCAAGGTGAACGCGGTCGCGGTGCAGATGCCGATCGGCAGGGAAACGGGGTTCAAGGGCGTGGTGGACCTGTTCCGGATGAAAGCGCTCGTGTACAAGGGCGACTCCGGGGAGTTCGACCAGGCCGACCTTCCCCCCGACCTCGCGGAAGGCGCAAAAAAAGCACGGGAGAAGCTCATCGAGGCGTCGGCCGAATCCGACGACGCTCTCATCGAGAAGTACCTCGAGGGGACCGAGCTCTCCGAGGAGGAGATACGGAAGGGGTTCACCGCGGGAGTGCGGGCGAAGAAGTTTCTCCCCGTCCTCTGCGGGTCCGCCCTCCGAAACGTCGGGATCCAGCCGCTGATGGACATGATCTGCTTCGCGCTGCCCGACCCCTCCTACAGGAACGAGGTCAAGGGGGTCAACCCCAAGACCAAGGCCGAGGAGAAACGTGCCATCGACGAAAAGGCCCCCTTCTCCGCCCAGGTGTTCAAGACGCTGGCCGATCCCTATGCGGGGAAACTCTCCATCTTCAAGATCTTCTCGGGAATCCTGTCCCCCGACATGGCGCCCCTGAACTCCAGCAAGGAGGCCACGGAGCGGATCGGCCAGATCCTGAAGCTCGAGGGGAAGAAGCAGAAGCCTGTCGGCTCGGCTTCCGCGGGCGAGATCGTCGCGGTGGCGAAGTTCAAGGAGACCTCCACCGGGGACACCCTGTGCGACCCGAAGCGTGCGATCGTATACCCGCGGCCCTCCGTGGTCGAGCCGGTCATCTCCTTTGCCATCCGGCCGAAGACCCGCAACGACGAGGATAAGCTGGGCACTTCCCTGGCGAGGATGATCGAGGAGGACCCCACCATCCGGTTCCGGAAGGAGGCGCAGACCAGGGAGTTCATCCTGGCCGGGATGGGGGAGACGCACCTCGAGGTGGTCGTCGAGAAGCTCAAGCGCCAGTACGGCGTCGAGGTGGAGCTGCGCACCCCCAAGATTCCATACCTGGAGACCATCAAGGGGAAGGCCGAGGCGCAGGGGAAACACAAGAAGCAGACCGGAGGGCGCGGACAGTACGGCGACTGCTGGATCCGGATCGAGCCGCTGCCCCGCGGCAAGGGGTTCGAGTACGTCGACGCGATCGTCGGCGGGTCGATCCCGCGGCAATACATCCCCGCAGTGGAGAAGGGGGTCGTGGAGCGGCTGGGCAAGGGGGTCATCGCGGGCTACCCCGTGGTCGACGTACGGGTGACCGTTTTCGACGGCTCCTTCCACACCGTCGACTCCTCGGAAATGGCGTTCAAGATCGCCGGGTCACTCGCGTTCAAAAAGGCGGCCCTCGAAGCCAAGCCGATCCTTCTGGAGCCCATCGTCGAGATGGAGGTCGTCGTCCCCGAGGAGAACGTCGGCGACATCATCGGGGACCTCAACGGGCGTCGTGGGCGCGTGCTGGGAGTGGATGCCCACGGGAAGAACCAGGTCGTCCAGGTCCAGGTCCCGCTGGCGGAAGTGCTCCGGTATTCCTCCGATCTGCGGTCGATCACTTCGGGAAGGGGCCAGTTCACCATGGCCGTCTCCCAGTACGAGGAAATTCCAGCGGCCATCGCTGAAAAAGTAATCGCCGAGTCAAAGAAGGAGTCGGGGGGGGAAGAAGAGGAGTAATGGAAGGCGAAAACCGGAAGATTAAGGTAAGCTTGACGGAGGACCAACCGGTCGATGAGGGCGTCCGGGGATCGCTTCAGAATTTCATCGCGGGGCTCGCGGTGCCGGAGAGGGTGGAGCTGGCTGCCAAGGGGAACAAGGAGGTACGGCAGATCCTCTCCCGGGACCAGAACAAGATCGTCGCCCGCGCGGTGATGAACAGTCCCCGTCTTTCCGAGGCCGATGTCGTGTCGTACGCCGCCTCGGCATTGACCAACGAGGAAGTGCTCCGGATCATCGCCGAGAACCGGGAGTACATGAATAATCACCATTTGCTCTGGTTGGTGATCTCGAACCCGCGGAGCCCGGTATCCGCGGCGATGCGATTCCTTTTGCGTCTCAATGTGAACGAGTTGAATCTCATCAGCCATAACCGCAGCATATCGGCGCTCGTCCGGCGGGAGGCAAAGAGGCTGGCGATTCGCAGACGCTGATCGGAGGTTCGGAGAGACAGGATGGCCCTATTCAACTACGCGACAAGAGAGCTGAGCGCAAAGATCGTCTACTACGGGCCGGGGCTCTCCGGAAAGACGACCAACATTGAGATGGTCCACCGCATTCTCCGGCCCGAGCAGAAGGGGAGGCTCATTTCCCTCCCGACGGAGACCGACCGGACGTTGTTCTTCGATTTTCTCCCCGTCGACCTCGGGCAGATCAAGGGATTCAAGGTCCGGTTCCACCTCTACACCGTCCCCGGCCAGGTGTTCTACAACGCCACGCGGAGGCTCGTCCTCCAGGGGGTGGACGGCGTCGTCTTCGTCGCCGACTCCCAGGCGGACATGGCGCAGAGCAACGTGGAGAGTCTCAAGAACCTGGTGGAGAACCTCGCCACGTACGGGAAGAAGCTCGAAGATCTCCCCTTCGTCCTGCAGTACAACAAGCGCGACCTCAAGCAAGTCATGTCGGTCCAGGAAATGAGTGTGAAGCTCAATCCCAGGAAGGTTCCCGTCGTCGAGGGGATCGCCAAGGACGGCGTGGGGGTTTCCGAGACCCTGGTAACGGTCTCCCGGATGGTATTCTCCCACCTCCGGAAGACGCTCCTCATGCCGGGGGAATCGGCGGAGCACGAGGAGATCGGGGAGCTGGCGGATGCAAAGATCGGGGAATCCTTCCGCCCGCGGGAAGCGGAGGCCCTCGAAGAGATCTCCGACATCGAGGAGATCCAGGAAACCCGGGAAACGCCTCCCGCCGCGGAGATGCCGGCTTTCCCGCAGACCGCTGCTTCCGTGCCGAACGAAATCGAGATTCTCCCCGGCGCGCCGCCGGCGGTCCAGGAGCCGGTCGCGCCTAGGCGGGGACTGCTGGAGGGCCTGGACGAGATCGAGATCGAGATTTCGGCGCCCGCGCCACCCGCAGAGAAGGAGTTCCGCACAGGGGTCTCGCTGGAAACGGAGGAGGGCGGCCTGACGTTCCTGAAGTTCGAGAATCCGTACCTCTCTCCGGAAGGTTATGCCGTGCTCCCCGCGATGTTCCTGGACGTCCGGGGGAATATCGTCCGGATGCGGATCCGCATCACGATGGAGGAACAGGCGTAGCATGCCGCGGGAATTCGTCAAACAGGCGGGGGAAATCCTCCGGTCGGGGAAGCCGATCGAGGAGCGGCTCCGGGAATTCACGACCGCGATCGGTGCCTTCCTCTCCGGCGGCGTGTCCTCGGTCCTCCTGTTCGACCGGGACTCCGAGGATTTTTACCTGCGATCGACGACGCTTCGTTACACCCCCTCGCCGGAGATCTTCCACTTCTCTTCGGCGGGGACGGTGGAGGACCTGGCCCTCCGTGAGCGAAGGGTCGTAACCCTTTCCGAGATCCACCGGTCACCCGGCAGCCGGCTCCGCGGCGACATGGTCTTCTTCCCCCTCCTCTCCTCGGACGAACCGCTCGGCGTGCTGGTGATCCAGATGACTTCGGCCAGCGGGATCCCGCAGGAGCGGGTGGCGGCGCTGGACGAGGCGGCCATGCTCCTGTCCGACTCGATCGGGGTGTCGCTGCGCGAGGAGTCGGCAGCGCTCCGGATGACGAAAATCGCCGCCATCAACGAGGCGGGCATCAATATCATCTCCACGCTGGATCTCCTGAGGCTCCAGAAGCTGGTCGCCACCTCGGCCTGCCTGATCATGGAGGCCGAGTCGTGCGTCATCCGCCTCCTGGACGCGGCGACCGGGAAATACGCCATCCGGGATTTCTACGGGATGAAGGCGGAAAGCGACCAGAAGGACCTCTTCCGGATGGACAAGAAGGCGGTGACGGAGGTCCTGAAGGGGGCGTCTTCGATCCTCGTCCGCGATGTGGCGGAGGAGGAAGGGTGGAAGGAGTTCGCCGGCATCGCCCGAACGCTGCTCTGCCTCCCCCTGAAGAGCGACGGGGAGATCATCGGCACGGTGTCGATCTTCGACAAGTTCCCGCACAAGACGTTCTACCCCACCTCGTTCAACAACGACGATAGGGGGACGTTCGAGAAGTTCATCCGGTACGTCGAGAAGGCCATCGGCAACGCCATCGCGTTCGAGAGGAACGATCGCCTGAAGAACCTCGACGAAGCGACCGGCCTCCCTACGCTCAAATATTTCCAGGGCCGCCTCCACCACGAGCTTTCCCGGGCGAAGCGCTTCAAGCGCAGGCTCGTCCTCATGATCTGCGAGGTGACCCCGAAGCTTACCGGACGGGAATTCGCCGCCGTCGACCGGGGGGAGATCGTCGTGAAGCGGTTGGCCTCCGTGCTCCGAGGCTCCCTGCGGGAGTATGACGTTGTCGCGCGGATCAGCGAGTGGAAGTTCGGGATGATCCTGCCCGAGGCGGAGGACGGAAGGATGAGCGCCATCCCCCGGATCAAAAAGGCGATCCACACCGAGGTGGAGGAGATCCGCAAGCGCATCAAGGACGTTCGGGTCGACCTCCGGTTCGGGCACGCCTCCTACCCCGAGGACGGGGACGACCACGAGAAGCTGATCTTCAAGTCGAACATCCTCAAAATGTGACGGGAGGGCGGGCCGGACCGCCCTCGTTCATCGATCCCGTCCGGTATCCCTTGAGATCGACGGAAACGTAGAGGAAGCCGTTCCTCCGGAACCCCTCGTGGACGGCGTCCGCGACCTCCGCGTCGAAGAGGCGGGAAATCTCCTCCTGCCCGACCTCGATGCGCGCCACGGCGCCGTGCACGCGGACGCGGAACTGCCGGAAGCCGAATCCCCGCAAGATCTCCTCGCAGGACTCCACGCGCCGCAAGGACTCCTCCGTGATCTCGGTCCCATACGGGAACCGGGAGGAGAGGCAGGCGAAGGATCCCTTCTCCGCGGTCGGCAGGCCAAGGCACCGGCTCAACGCGCGGATTTCCTCCTTCGTGATCCCGTTTTCCAGCAGGGGACTTCGCACGCCGAGCTCCTTCGCCGCACGGCGGCCGGGTCGGAAGTCGTGGAGGTCGTCGGCGTTGGTGCCGTCGCAGACCGCGGCGAACCTCTCCTTGCGGGCAATCCCTGCGAGGAGCCCGAACAGCTCCTTTTTGCAGTGATAGCACCGGTCGGGAGGATTGGAAGAAAAGCCAGGGATGCCCAGCTCGTTCGACTCGATGAACCGGTGAGGAACGCCCCACTTCCGGGCGATCGCTTCCGCCTCGTCCCGCTCCGACTTCGGGTAGGTTGGGGATGTGGCGGTGACCGCGAGGACGCGGTCGCGAAGCGCCGCGCGGGCGGCGTGCAGGAGGAAGGTGCTGTCCACCCCGCCGCTGAAGGCGATCACGGCCGAACCCATCTTCCGCAAGGAGGACAGCAGCGCATCCCACTTTTCCTTCGCCGGGCCGGAGAGGTCCGTATTCTCCAACGGGTCAGGAAAGGAGCGCACATTCCACCCCGGAGAAATCCGGGTCGTACGGGAGATGAATTTCCCTTTCCGTTCCGTCCGTCATCTCGCGCACGCGGAAGGGCGTCCGGGTGCCGGGTTTGCTGTACCGCGTGAAGAAGCGCGCAAGCAGTTCCACGGGCGTTTCCCCGTTTGTCCCGTTGATCCCGATGGAAGGCCCGGAGAACCCTTCCGCGACATAGATACGCAGCTTCCCCTTGCCGAGCGCCTCGAGCTTCCGGTTTTCCGCTTCGTCCCTCCCCACGATCACCTTCCTCCCGTCCGGCATCCGGAAGTGCCTCCCGACTTTGAGAAGGTGAAGGTCCGCCATGTCCGGCGAAAGGCAATAATCGAGCAGGTCCTTCACTTTGACCGAAAAGGTCTTGTCGGTGAGAAGGCAGCCGCCGGCCGGGCAAGGGTAGTCGGCGATGTTCCACTCTTCCGCCAGGCGGATCTGCTCCTTGCGGGAGCGGCCGGCGATGTCGAGGAGCCTATCCCGGTCGACCCATCCCTCGCGCTCGGGGATCGTCGGTTCGAGGTTCCGGGCCGACAGGGGGCGCAGGACGAACCCCGCGCATCCGCTGTGCTTCTCGATGACCCGCAAAGCGTCGCCGCGCTGGGACATCGGGCGCTGTCCCACGACTTCCCCGGTGACCAGGAACGAGGCGCCGATCTCCTCCATGTACTCCCGCCCTTTCCGGAGCGTGAAGATCCGGCAGTCCACACAGGGGTTCATCGCGGATCCCCGGCCATGTTTCGGGGCGCGGATGATGTCGACGTACTCCTTTCCCTTGGAAACGGTCCGGATCGGGATCCCCATTCTCCCGGCGACGATCTGCGCCTGGGAGTGGCATCCCGCCCCGCCTCCCCCGCCGGATGCGCCGTCCGGCGGGCGCGAGCAGGTGCAGAACGGGGAGGTGAAGTGGAGGGCGAAGAGCTCGATCCCCTGGTCGAGCATCATCTTCGCGGCCAGTGTGCTGTCCAAGCCCCCCGACAACAGGATCACCGCGCGCACGGGGGGCCGCAAGACGGCCGGTTTCATAGCGGGCAGCTCCGTTCCAGGTGATATTCGAGGGGAGAGAGCGGCGGGAGGATCCGCGGCGACCCCCCGCAAGCCGGGCATCCCGGGTCCTTCGGGACCGTGAGCGTGGAGACGGAGGCGTCCAGCGTGTCGATCATCATCAGCCTCCCGCTCAGCGGTTCGCCGATCCCCAGCAGCAACTTGACGGCCTCCACCGCTTGCCACGATCCCACGACGCCCGCCGATGCACCCAGAATTCCCGCCTCGGAGCAGGTCGGGGCGTCCTTGCGGGGGGGGATCTCGGGGAGGAGGCACCGCAAGCACGGCCCCTTGCAGGGGATCACCGTGAGGATCTGTCCCCCGAACCGCAGGACCCCCGCGTGGACCAGCGGGACGCCCGTCAAGATCGACGCGTCGTTGCACAGGTATTTCGTCGGGAAGTTGTCGCTCCCGTCGACGATGACGTCGTAGCGGCGGAAAAGGTCCAGGGCGTTGTCCGTCGTGAGTGCGGTATCGTGAACCTCCACCACGAGGTCCGACCGGAACGCCCGAAGGGCCGCTCCCGCGGAGTCCGCCTTGCCGAGGCCCACCGAATGCTCTCCATGAATCATCTGCCGGTTGAGGTTGGACAGGTCGACGCGATCTCCGTCGATGATCCCGATCCGGCCCACTCCCGCAGCGGCGAGATAAAGGAGCGCGGGCGAGCCCAGCCCCCCCGCTCCCACCACGAGCGCGGACGAGGAAAAGAGCTTCTCCTGGCCGGAGGAGCCGATTTCCCGCAGGAGGAGGTTCCGGCTGTACCTCAGGACGTCTTGGTCGTTCCACTCCATCGAAGTATTATACCCTAGAATTTCCGGGCGCTCCTGATAGCATAGGGGGGAGCGACGCCCGCTGGAGGTCCATTGCCGATCGACGTAGGCCCCATCCGCGCCGCCGAATTTCCGGTCACGGAACGGTTCCTTTACCTGAACCACGCCGGGGTCTCTCCGATTCCGGCCCGTGCCGCGGAGGCCGGCGCCCGATTGCTCTACCGGTTCCGCGACGAGGGGGCGTTCCACCTTCGGAAGTGGCAGGACATTGCGGATGAGGCGCGCGGCCGGTTCGCCCGCATGATCGGGGCGTCCCCCGAGGAGGTCGCCTTCATCAAGAACACCTCCGAGGGGCTTTCCTTCATCGCCGCAGGGTTCCCGTGGAAGGAAGGGGACAACCTGGTCACCGCCAACGTCGAGTTCCCCGCGAACGTCTACCCCTGGATGCGGCTGGCGTCGCGCAACGTCGAGGTGCGGATGGTGACGGCCCGCGAGGGCAGGGTCCGCAAGGAGGACCTTTTCGCCGCGTGCGACGGGAAGACCCGCCTGATCACGCTCTCCTCGGTGGAGTTCGCCAACGGGTACCGCAACGACCTCCCCGGAATCGGGGAGTTCTGCCAGAAGAAAGGGATCTTCTTCAACGTGGACGCGATCCAGAGCCTGGGGGTCCTGCCGATCGACGTCCGGTCGTACGGAATCGACTCCCTCTCCGCGGACGGGCACAAGTGGCTGCTCTCGCCGGAAGGGATCGGGGGGTTCTACATCTCCAGGGAGGTGATGGAGATGGTGGAGCCGGTCGAGCTGGGATGGCACTCGGTCCAGAATCGCTTCGACTTCGAAAACTACGATTTTCGTCTCTCCCCCGACGCCCGCCGCTTCGAGCCGGGAAGCTTCAACACCGTCGGCCTGGCCGCATTCAACGCGTCGCTCGAACTGCTGTTGTCGATCGGGGTGGACCGGATCTGGGAAAGGGTGCGCCGGTTGACCGACGGAGCGATCGAGACCGCCTTGCGGCAGGGGTACGAGGTCGTTTCGCCGCGGCACCCGGAGGACCGCTCGGGCATCGTCACCTTCCGGGTTCCGGGCGCCGATCCGCACCCCCTCTGGAAAGCGCTCCTCGCGAGGAACGTGGTCTGTTCGCCCCGCTCTGGGGGGATCCGCGTCTCCCCGCACTTCTACAACACGCCCGAAGAGATCGCCCGGTTCTTCGAGATTCTCGCCGAGGAAATCGGTCGCCTCTGAAGGATACTACCGGATGAGGAGGTAGGCGCCAGGCGATGAGCCACGAGCCCCATGAAAAGATCCTGATGGTCGATGACGATGCTCTTGTCACGGAGGTCATCGGCGCGGTTCTCCGGAGCAACGGGTTCCGGTTCGAGAGCGCGTCCGACGGAGTCGAGGGGCTGCTGAAGGCCAGGGACCTGCATCCCGATCTCATCTTCCTCGACATCTCGATGCCGGGGATGGACGGTTTCCAGACGTGCCGCAGACTCAGGGAGGACTCGGTTACCCGCAAGATCCCGGTGGTCATGCTCACGGCCGACACGGACCGGGAGTCCAGGATCAAGGCGCTGGAGGCGGGCGCGAACGACTTCCTCACGAAGCCGGTCGACAACACGGAGCTGGTCGTCCGGGCGAACAACCTCCTGAAGACGAAGCGGTACCAGGACTCCCTCGAGGAACAGGGCAGGATCCTCGAGCGGCAAGTCCAGGAGAGGACCCGGCAGCTCATGGAGTCCCTGCTGGAAACCGTCCAGCGGCTGACGCTCGCCTCGGAGTACCGGGACGTCGACTCCTATGTCCACGTCAAGCGGATCAGCTACTACACCGAAGTCGTCGTGAAGAGCCTCGGCATCTCGGGGGAGGAGGCCGACATCATGTTCTATGCGAGCCCGATGCACGACATCGGAAAGGTCGGCATTCCGGACGCCATCCTGCTCAAGCCCGGGATCCTGACGGACGAGGAATTCGAGATCATGAAGACCCACACCACGATCGGGGCGAGGATCCTGCGCGGGTCCGGCAGCCCCTACCTGAAGTCGGCGGAGCGGTTCGCGCTGTGCCACCACGAGCGGTGGGACGGCACTGGCTATCCGCAGGGGCTCAAGGGGGAAGCGATCCCGATCGAGGGGCGGATCATGAACCTGATTGACCAGTACGACGCCCTGAGAAGCAAGCGTCCCTACAAGCCCCCGTTCGACCACGAGCGCGCCGTGGCGATCCTGACCGGGGGGGGGCACCGCACGAACCCGGGCCATTTCGATCCCCGGATCCTCCAGATCTTCAAGGATAGCGCGGAGAAGTTCCGCGAGATCTTCGAAACCCACCAATCGTGGTAGGGGAAAAGGGGGTCAGTGGCGGGGCCGGCTCTTCTCCCGCGCGATGAGAGCCGCCCCCAGCGCTCCCGCCAGCTGAGGCTCTTCGGGAACCAGGAGCGGGATGCCGAACCGGTCCTCGAGGGCCTTGCGGGCAGCGGGGTTTTTCGCGACCCCTCCCGTCATGACGGCGGGGGCTTCGCAGCCGACCCGCTCGGCGAGCGCCGCGATCCGGTTCGCTATGGCCAGGTGCACTCCCCATGCGATGTCCTCGGCGGAGGCCCCCGTCGCGATCAGGGAGACGACCTCCGACTCGGCGAACACCGTGCACATCGAACTGACGGACAGCGACCTTCGGGAGAGCAGGGCGAGTGGCCCCATCTGATCCAGGTCCATCTCCAGGGTCCGCGCCATCACTTCCAGGAACCGCCCTGTGCCTGCAGCGCACTTGTCGTTCATCGCGAAGTCGACCACCCGGCCATCCGGGGAGAGCCGGATGACCTTGCTGTCCTGCCCCCCGATGTCGAGCACCGTCGCAGCGAAGGGGAACAGGTGGCGGGCCCCCCGCGCGTGGCAGGTGATCTCGGTGACATTCAGGTCGGCAGCGGGCACCCTCTCGCGTCCGTAGCCCGTCGAAACGGTGATTGCGATGTCGGTCGCGGTTCCCCCGGAGATCGCGAGAGCACGGGAAAGGGCCTCCCCGGATGCTTTTTGCGTGGAGACGCCGGTGGCGACGATGGCGTGCCCGGCCACCGTTCCCTTCCCGTCGAGGAGGACCACGTCGGTGGTGAGGGACCCGACGTCGATCCCGGCGAAGAGAACCCGGCGCGGAGTCACAGCGTCGTGAGCTCGTACTTCCGTGAGCCGAGTCCCATTTCCTCGCCGTAGGACAGCTGGGTCGTCCAGTCGATGGAGGGGTGGGTTTTCCGGAAGGGATCCGAACCCGCCGCCCGGATCACGAGATCCGCGGATGCCTGGTCGATGGCGACCGGATCGCAGGAAGCGAGGATCCCGACGTCCGGCGCGATCGGCCGGTCGCTGTTGCCGTAGCAGTCGCAGTAGGGGGAGATCTGCATGACGAAGGTGAGGAACAGGATGGAGTCCCTCTTCCCCTCGAGAGCACCAAGGGCATGCTCCACCATCTTTTTCTGCACCATGGGCGCTGCCTCGTTCCAGTCGATCTTCACCGTGTGCTCGGGGCAGACCACAATGCAGTCCGCGCAGCCGATGCAGGTTTTCGAATCGATGAGCGCCTTGACCGAGAGGACCGAGATGGCGCCCGAGGGGCAGTGGGCTGCGCACGTTCCGCAGCCCGTGCAGTTCGCCGGGTCGACGAACGGCGATACGGTCGAGTGCTGGGCGAGTTTTCCCGCCCGGGAAGCGCACCCCATTCCGAGGTTCTTGATGGCGCCGCCGAACCCGGAAAGCTCGTGCCCCTTGAAGTGCGTGAGCACGACCATGGCATCGGCGTTGACGATCTCGGCACCGATGGAGACCTCGCGGAAGATCCTCCCTCCGACGGGAACCGGGACGGCGCTCTCGCCCCGCAGTCCGTCCGCGATGACGATGGGAGCATCCGCCACGGCGTATGCGAATCCGTTCGTGACGGCCGTCCGGAGGTGATCGACGGCGTTGCTCCGTCCGCCCAGGTAAAGCGTGTTGGTGTCGGTGAGGAAGGGTTTTCCGCCCGCGGCAGCGACCTCCTCGACGACCTTGCGGACGAAAATGGGGCGGAGGAAGGCGGTATTTCCCGTCTCCCCGAAGTGAAGCTTCACCGCCGTCAGGTCGCCAGGCTCGATCCTTTCGGAGAGCCCGGCGGCGCGCAGGAGATTCCCCGTCTTGTCGAGGAGGCTTTTCCCGGGCGGCGCGGACAGGTCCGTGAACCAAACTGTCGACTGCATGCAGAAACCCCGCATTGACGGATGGGAATTCGGCAATTATAATACATTATTCGGAGCAGCTCCAAGACACTTCCCGAAACTCCTCGGAGGTCAGAGTCCAATGAGCTTCAAGGTTGGGGATATGGCAGTCTATCCGGCTCACGGCGTCGGAATCATCCAGGCGATCGAAACGAAGTCGATCTCGGGGGGGAGGCGGGAATCGTTTTACGTTTTACGCATCCTGGACACGGGGATCACGATCATGGTTCCGGTCAACAATACGAACCAGGTAGGCCTGCGCCGCATCATGGATAGCCGGGCCGTCACCTCGGTCTACAAGATCCTCCGGGCGCGGGAGATGGATGTCGAGCCCAAGCCGTGGAACCGCCGCTACCGCCAGTACATGGACAAGCTCAAATCCGGATCCCCGTTCGAAATCGCCGAGGTCCTGCGCAACCTGCTCCTGCTGAAGGGGGAGAAGGCCCTGTCCTTCGGGGAGCGGAAGATGCTGGACACGGCCCGTTCCCTCCTCGTCAAGGAAATCTCTCTCGCCAAGGCCGTAACGGAGGAAGCCGTCGAGGAGGACCTGCGCCGCTTCCTGAACCTGTAAGCCTCCTCCGCACGTTGGCGTTCGGCATTTTTCCCAACGTCTGCCCGCAACCGCCGGGCCTGTCGAAGAACATGAAGATGATGCGTCCGTGCACGATGAGGAGTTGCTGCACGGGTCGGGGCAACGTTTCCGCACGGAGGGGAAATGGCTAGGGTCGTCGCCATTGTGGTCGCCGGCGGGGCGGGAATGCGGATGGGGGCAACTGTTCCGAAGCAGTTCCTCCTCCTCGGCGGACGCCCGATCGTCGATCGGACGATTTCCACGCTCGCGGCCTCGCCGCAGATCGACGGGATCCTCCTGGCTCTTCCCCCCCACTTTCCAGGGGACGTCAAGGTGTCGTACCGCGGCCGGCCGAAGGTGCTGCAGGTGGTCGACGGCGGAGCCGAGCGGCAGGACTCCGTCCGCATTGCCCTCGCGGCCGTGCCGGGAGAGGCGGAGGTGATCCTCGTCCATGATGCTGTGCGGCCGTTTGTTTCCTGCGATCTTCTGGCGCGATGCGTGGAGCTGGCCAGGGAGCACGGCGCCGTCGTGCCCGTCCTTCCCGTCCGGGAAACCGTGAAGGAGTGGGACCGGAAGGGGAAGACGCTTTCCACCGTCGACCGGTCCCTGCTGTACCGCGCACAGACTCCGCAGGCTTTCCGCGCCGGGATTCTCCGGAGGGCCTACGAGAAGGCGGGCGCCGCAGGACGTCGGGGGACCGATGACGCGTCGCTCGTGGAAGCGGCCGGATACCCGGTGACCCCGATCCCCGGGGAAGAGGCGAACATCAAGATCACGATTCCGGAGGAGCTTCGGATGGCGGAGGGACTGCTCCGCGAGGAGGCCGAATTCCGGATCGGCCTGGGGGGCGACGCCCACCGGCTCGTCGAGGGTAGGGAGCTTTGGCTCGGAGGAGTCAAAGTGGAGCACGCGAAAGGGCTCTTGGGGCACTCCGACGGAGACGTCCTTCTCCACGCGATCGCCGACGCCCTTTACGGGGCGATGGGCGACCGTGACATCGGGCACCACTTTCCCCCCGACCTGGAGGAGACCCGGGGGATCCCCGGCCGGAAAATCCTCGAGCACACACGCGGGAGGATGGAGGAGCTGGGCTACGCTCTCGTTGGGCTCGACGCCGTGGTCGTTTGCGAGGAGCCCCGGATCGCGCCGATCGCCCAGGCGCTGCGCGCCTCCATCGCGGAGATCCTGTCCGTGGGCGCCGAGCGCGTAAGTCTGAAGGGGAAGACAACGGAGGGGATGGGCTTCGAGGGGAGAGGGGAAGGCATCTCGGCATGGGCCGTGGCTCTGCTTGCGGGGTTCCGGCCGATCTCCACGATCGAAAGGGGTACCTCCTGAATGGCGTTGACCGTTTTCAACACCTTGGGAAACCGGAAGGAGCCGTTCGTCCCGATCGCCCCGGGGAAAGTGAAGATGTACGTCTGCGGGGTGACGGTCTATGATCTCTGCCACGTCGGGCATGCCCGCGCGAACGTGGTTTTCGACATCTTCGTGCGCTATCTGCGGCACCGCGGGTACGATGTCACCTTCGTGCGCAACTTCACCGATATCGACGACAAGATCATCCGGCGGGCGAACCAGGAGGGGATGAAGACCGAAGAAATTGCGGAACGCTATATCAAGGCCTTCTACGAGGACTTCGACCGGATGGGGCTTCTGCGCCCTGATGTCGAGCCGCGAGCGACAAAGCATATTGCGGAGATCATCGGGCTCGTGGATCGGCTGGTCGCGACGGAGAAGGCGTATGTTGTCGGGAGGGACGTTTATTATTCCGTCAAGGGATTCCCGGCATACGGCAGGCTGTCGGGGAAGAACACGGAAGACCTGCTGGCCGGGGCGCGCGTGGACGTGGACGAGCGGAAACGGGACCCGCTCGACTTCGCGCTCTGGAAGTCGTCGAAGCCTGGAGAGCCCTCCTGGGACAGCCCCTGGGGGGCGGGGCGCCCGGGGTGGCACATCGAGTGCTCCGCGATGGCGATGAAGCACCTGGGGGAGACGTTCGATATCCACGGGGGGGGGAAGGACCTTGTGTTCCCCCATCACGAGAACGAGATCGCCCAGTCGGAAGGAGTGACGGGAAAGCCTTTCGCCCGCTACTGGATCCATAACGGGTTCGTCAACATCAACCAGGAGAAGATGAGCAAGTCGCTCGGGAACTTCTTCACCCTCCGCGAGGTGCTGAAGAAGGTAAAACCCGAGGTGCTCCGGTTCTTCTTCGCGTCGAGCCATTACCGGAGCCCGATCGACCATTCCGACCGGAGCCTCGCCGAGGCGAAGGCGGGGCTGGACCGCCTCTACCGGGTGAAGGAGAAGGCGGAGAGCTGCTCGTCCGCCGGGGCCTCCTCCTTTCCGGAGGGGAGCGAGTTCTCTCCTCTGCGGGACGCGCCGGCGAAGTTCGAAGAGGCGATGGACGATGACTTCAACACGGCCGCGGCCCTGGGGTATCTCTTCGACGCCGCGCGGGCGCTCAACCGGCTGGCTCCCGCCGACACGGCCGCGGAGAAGGAGAAGGCCGGGCAATTCCTAGCGGGTTACGCGATCCTCGAGCCGCTGTTCGGGGTGCTGGGGCTCCTCCAGATGTCGGCGAAGGACTACTTCCGGCTTGATTACACGCACGTTGGAAATATAAGCGTCGAAATTAGCGTGCAATCGGAAGTCGGATATTCGCCCGGCTCACGTACGGGAGACCGTCTCAGTGAAGCGGAGATCCTCCGGCGCATCGAGGCCCGCAAGGTCGCCCGCGCCAGGAAGGACTTCGCGGAGGCCGACCGGATCCGGAAGGAGCTCGAGGCGTCGGGAATCCTGCTCGAGGACTCCAAGGGCGGAACGACGTGGAAGTACAAGACATAGCGTTCCGCCCAGTCGCCGCGATCAGCTGCGCCGCCTCGGAGGGGGACTCCGGTCGTGGCTCGCCGTGCGGTGGACCCCCACGGCTGCGCACCGGCCTCCAGGGCTCCATTCCCTCAGATCCCGGCATTCGAGGGCCGCTGCATCCGCTCCGGCATCGTTGCCCTCCCTCACCGTACCGCAGCGGGTACGCTTCGGTCGGGCGCCTCGCCGGACGCGGCGCATCGACCCTCTCGGTGCACGGCCTCTGCGGGAACGGAACCCTGAAGGCCGGTCTCACTGCGCCCCCCTCCTGCGGCGGCTCCGCCGGCAGGCCTCGTTCAGACCTCACTGCTGCGGTATCGAAGACGCACCCGGCGGCGCAGCGCCTTCCGTGAAGGCTGGGCACTGCGCCTTTCTGCGCGCCTCGATGGGTCACCGTAAATGTGACGAGGGGGTTTACGCGTTGGAGAACCGGTTCCGCCTGAATTCGCCGTTCGCCCCGTCGGGGGACCAGCCGGAGGCGATCCGTACGCTCGTGGCCGGCCTTTCGCAGGGCATGCCGCGCCAGGTCCTGCTCGGCGTGACCGGTTCCGGCAAGACGTTCACGATGGCGAACGTCATCGCGGAGACGAACCGGCCTGCACTGGTCATCGCCCCCAACAAAACGCTCGCCGCCCAGCTCTTCGCCGAGTTCAAGGAGCTGTTCCCCGATAACGCCGTCGAGTATTTCGTCTCCTACTACGACTACTACCAGCCCGAGGCGTACATTCCCCAGACCGACACCTTCATCGAGAAGGACTCGTCGATCAACGAGCAGATCGACAAGATGCGTCACAGCGCCACCCGCTCCGTGATGACGCGGACCGACGTGGTGGTCGTGGCGTCCGTGTCCTGCATCTACGGGCTGGGCTCCCCGGAGTTCTACAACCGGCTGACCGTGCGTGTCTCGGAGGGGGCTCCCTTCCCGAGAAACGCGTTGCTGCGCCGGCTGGTCGAAATCCAGTACGAACGGAACGACATCGACTTTCACCGCGGTACCTTCCGGGTACGCGGCGACGCGGTGGAGCTGTTCCCCGCGTACGAAGAGGACCGGGTCCTGCGTATCGAATACGAGGAGGACACGGTCGCGCGGGTCCGTTACGTGGAGCCGCTTCGGGGGACGCGGCTGGTCGATGTCCGGGAGACAGTCATCTTTCCGGCCAGCCATTACGTGACCCCGGAGGACCACCTCGAACGGGCCGTCAAGGGAATCGAGGGGGAGCTCGCGGAGCGCCTGGAGGCGCTTTCGGTTCAAGGCAAGATCTTGGAGGTCGAGCGCCTCGGACAGCGGACCACCTACGACCTGGAGATGATCCGGCAGATGGGGTTCTGCAGCGGAATCGAAAACTACTCGCGCCACCTCGACGGCCGGAAGCCCGGACAGCCGCCGCACACGCTCCTGGACTACTTCCCCAGCGGCCACCTGACCTTCATCGACGAGTCCCACATCACCGTCCCCCAGCTCAACGGGATGTACAACGGCGACCGCTCCAGAAAGGAGACACTCGTCGAGTTCGGGTTCCGGCTCCCCTCGGCGCTCGACAACCGGCCGCTGCGGTTCGAGGAGTTCAACCGGATCACGGGCCAGACGATCTTCGTCTCGGCAACGCCGGGGACGTACGAGCTGCAGGAGAGCGGCGGGGTGGTCGCGGAACAAATCATCCGGCCGACGGGTCTGGTCGACCCCGAGGTTGAGGTCCGGCCCGCCGGCAGGCAGGTGGACGATCTGCTCCAGGAAATCCGCACGCGGGCGGCGGCGGGGGAGCGCGTCCTGGTGACGACGCTCACCAAGCGGATGGCCGAGGACCTTACCGAGCACTACGAAGGGCAGGGCGTTCGCGTCGAGTACCTTCACTCCGACATCGACACTCTGGAGCGGGTGAACATCATCCGCAACCTGCGCCTGGGGAAGTTCGACGTCCTCATCGGGATCAACCTCCTGCGGGAGGGGCTGGACCTCCCGGAGGTGTCGCTCGTCGCCATCCTGGACGCCGACAAGGAAGGGTTCCTGCGGTCGGCGCGTTCGCTCATCCAGACGTTCGGCCGCGCGTCCCGCAACGTCTTGGGAAAGGTGATCCTCTACGCCGACCATGTGACGGATTCGATGCGGGAGGCGATCTCGGAGACCGGGCGGCGACGGGAGAAGCAGAGAGCGTTCAACGAGCGGCACGGCATCACGCCGGAGACGGTGAAGAAGAACATCGCGGCACCGATCGGCCAGGTATGCGAGGCGGATTACGTCACCGTGGAAACCGGGGAGATGTGGAAGTACGCCTCCTACGAGGAATTGGCGAAGACACTCAAGAAACTGCGCCGTGAGATGGAGCGGGCGGCGAAGAAGCTGGACTTCGAGCTGGCGGCCGAGATCCGAGACCGTCTACTGGCGCTGGAAAAGCTGGAGCTTTCGGCGAGGTAGCGGGATGGCGGCCCTTTCCGACTGGAAGACGTTTCCCCGCGCCCCCGGCGTCTATCTCATGTCGGACGCCCGAGGGAAAGTCCTCTACGTGGGGAAGGCGAAGGAGTTGCGCGCGAGGCTCCACAACTACACGGTGCCAGGTGGCGACGGCCGCCCCCAGATTCCGCACCTAGTGCGCCGCATTGCCGACGTACGATGCATCGTCACGGCCACGGAGAAGGAGGCGCTGCTCCTCGAAAACACTCTCATCAAGGAGCATCGCCCCCCGTTCAACGTCTTTTTAAGGGACGATAAGGAGTACCTCCTGCTGCGGATCGACCGGAAGGAGGAGTTCCCCCGACCAGAGCTCGTCCGGCGGGTCGCGAAGGACGGCACCGCCTACTTCGGGCCGTATTCTTCCGCCCGGGGGATCCGGGAGACGCTGCGCCTGCTGTTCCGGCTCTTCCCTCTCTGCTCGTGCTCCCCGAAGAAGTTCGCCTCCCGGCGCAGGCCGTGCCTCAACTACCAGATGGGGCGGTGCGGCGGCGCGTGCGCGGGGAAAATCACCCGGGAGGAGTATCTCCCCGTTGTGGACAACGCCATCCGCTTTCTGAAAGGAAACTACCGCGACGTCGCGAAAATCTGGAAGGAGGAGATGTTGCGGATGGCGCGGGAGAGGAGGTTCGAAGAGGCGGCGAAGATCCGCGACCGGATCGCGACCGTGGAGGGGACGCTTGTCCGGCAGAGGGTGGTCCGCACCGTGCCCGGGGACGTGGACGCGATCGGCTGGCACCGCGAGGGTCCCGAGGCGACCGGGGCGGTCCTCCACGTGCGCTCCGGGCGGCTCTCCGACGCCCACAGCTACTCGTTCCGAGTGGAGGGGGCCGAGGACGAGGCCCTCTCCTCCTTTCTCCTCCAGCATTACGCCGAGGGGGCGTACTTCCCCGGGGAGATTCTCCTTCCGATGGAAATCCCGGACCGCGAACCCCTGGCCTCGCTTCTTTCCGACAGGGCCGGGAACCGGGTCCGGATCAAGGTTCCCGGCGCGGGGGAGCGTGCCCGCCTGGCCGCCCTGGCCAATACAAACGCCTTGGAAGCGCACCGGATGCGGAAAGAAAAGGAGGCAGCCTACGAGGAGCTGTCCTCCCGCCTGGCATCCTTGTGCCACCTTCCGAAGCCTCCCCTGCGGATCGATGGGTTCGACATCTCGAACCTCTCCGGCACGGAACCGGTCGGGTCTATGGTGGCTTTCGTCGGAGGCAAGGCGGCGAAGAAGTGGTACCGGAAGTTCGCGGTACGGGGGATGGAGGGACAGGACGACTTCGCGATGATGGAGCAGGTGGTCCGACGCAGGTTCGCGCACGACGAGGACTTCGCGGGGATGCCGGACCTGATCCTCATCGATGGGGGAAAGGGACAGCTTTCCTCGGCGATGGCGGCGATGAGGGGTGCCGGCGTGGGTTTCCTCCCCGTCATCGCCTTGGCCAAGGAGCGGATGCGCGGCGGTACGAAAGTCTTCCGCGACAGGATCTTCCTGCCGGGCAGGAAGAACCCCATTGTCCTACCCCCCAACGATCCCGTACTGCTCCTGCTGATGCGCGTGCGGGACGAGGCACACCGGTTCGCCCTCGCGTTCCACCGCGCCCGCAGGACGAAGAGGGCGTTCCGGCTGGCGACGACTTCAACGCATGGATTTTCAAAATAACTTTGTCTGAAGTTCGGGGACGTTCTTAAACTTTTTTCGCGATGGCGACAGCGATTTAAAAAGTTTAAGAACGTCCCCCAGACAAAGTTATTTTGAACGTCGCCGGATTAAGTCGTCGCCAGCCGGAACGGGGGTTGCACTCCCCCGGGGATGGATTATCCGTTCCGGGGACACGGCCCCATCTTCCTTCTCCTTCTGGCCTACATGGCCGGGCTGTTCCTCGGGCTTGCCTCCGGGCCCGCCTGGCCCTCCCTGGCGGCGGGCGGCATTCTCCTCGCCTTCCTGTGCCTGCCGTTCGGAAAGTTCCCCCTGGCCGCCGCCCTGTCGGTCATGGCCCTGTGCGGCTCCCTGGCAGCCGGCAGGATCCCCCTCGTGGAGCCGGCGCAGCTGCGAGGGTTCCTGGACAATGAGGTGGTCCTGCGGGCGGACGTGGAGGAGGTGAGGCCCAACGATGCCGGCTGGAGCGGCGTGGCCGGGAACGCCTCGGTCTCCCGCCTGGACGGCTCCGGCTCGGTCGTCCTGGGAAAGGTGCTTCTTTCCGTCCGGACTCCGTACGGTGCCGACGGATTGCCGTTCGAAGTCCGGGCCACTGGCCGCCTTCATGCGATGAGAAGCCTCGGCAACCCCGAAGAGCTTCCCAGGGAGTGGAGCGCGATGGCGATGGGTATCCAGTACGTGTTTTCGACGGAGGCCTCGCGAGCGGTGTTCCTGCGGCAGAAAGAAGGATGGGGCGGCGTATGGAGCGTTTTCCGGAGCGCCCGCGAAAGGACGTCGCGCTGGATGGGTCGGCACGCAGGACGGTCCGACGGGGCCCTCTACCTCCTCTCCCTGACGACTGGGGAAGTTCCCCCCTCCTCGCATCCCATGGTGACCTTGCTGAGAAAGACGGGTCTGGCGCACCTGCTGGCCATTTCCGGGATCAACGTCGCGATCTTCTTCATCACCCATTCGTTCCTGGTGCGGGGCGTGATCTGGGCCTTCCGGCGAAGGCAGGGAACGCCGGACCTCAATCGGATTTCGACGCTTCTCTCCGTCCCCGTCTGCTGGGCGTACGTTTTCATGGCGGGTGCACCGGTCCCGGCCGTCCGATCCGCAGGGATGATCACGCTGGCCGTGCTTCTCTGGAACGTCTGCGGCATCCGGAGAGCGGACCTGGGGTGGTCGCTCCTTTTCTTCCTGACGATCATCGCATCTCCCTTCCAGATCGTTTCCCCCTCCTTCCTCCTGTCCTACGGGGCGACCTTTTTCCTGATCGCCGCCTTTGCCGCAAGACCGCAAAAGGCCCGCTCCCGCTCACCGACGCGCTGGCTGGCGGAGTGGGGAAAGGACGCTCTCGTTGCCTCCGCGGTCGCGTTCCTGGGAACGCTGCCGATCAGCGCCGCCTTTTTCGGGGCCTTCCCCGCCGGCGCCGTTCTCTGGAACCTGGCATTCGGACCGCTCCTCGGGACGGCGGGGGTCATGGGTGCATTCCTCGCCGCGGTGGCCGGGTCGCTCTCGATCGATGCCCTGGGGGTGCCCGTCCGCCTCGTGGCGCAAGGCCTCACCGCGTCCCTTTCCTTGCTGGCTAGCCTCTCCGGCGAAGGGTGGGGATACTTTCCCCTTCCTCCGGCGGGAACGGCCGCTCCGTTTTGCTGCATGATGGCCGCCGTATGGGGGACGATTACCCTCAGGAAACTCGGAAGAAATTCGTGGCCTGCTCCGCTGGCCGCGGCTTCGGCCTTTCTGGTGTGGATTCACCTGCCGTATGCGGCTCTCCCCGATCCCCGACTGAGCGTCACTGCGCTCAACGTGGGAAAAGGGGCCGCGCACGTCATTTCCTTCCCCGACGGGCGCCACATGGTCGTCGATTGCGGCAGTGCGGCGCACGGGGATGCGGGGAGAAGAATCGTCTCGCCCTTCCTGAGAAGCCGAGGGGTGCGGAGAGTGGACGTGCTGGTCCTCACCCACCCCCACGAGGACCATTTCGGTGGAGCTGCGTCCCTCCTCGACGGGTTTCCCGTCGACGAGATCTGGATTCCCGGAGAGGTTCCGCTCTCGTCCTTCGGGGATGCGGTCGTGCGCAAGGCCTGCCTCGTGCGGCGGAAATACGGAGGGGAAGTCTTCTCCGCTGGCAGGGCGGAAGTCTCCGTGCGCAGCGCCGGGAGAAGCGGGAACTCCACCGGCATCAATGAGCTAAGCCTCGTCCTCGAAATCCGCCATGGCCGGCTTTCCGTGTGGCTGCCCGGCGATGTGGAAACGGGGCCCGTTGTCTGGGGAAGGGTGGAGGGGAAATGCGATGAAGAAAGGATTCTCTTCCTTCCTCACCACGGTTCTCCGGGCGCGGCCCCGGCATCCTGGATCGCCGCAGCCAGGCCCTCCGTCGTCATTTCCCAAAATAGAATTTGTTTCGGCAGGGAAAATCTGCTAGCCTCGATGGGATGTTTTCTCTTGGAAAACGGGGCATTGACTGTGCTCTCGGACGGTGTTGCGGTATACTGCGGACAGGAGGGCGGACCGCGGACCTGGAAACTTTTGTGGCGCCTGCCTTGATAGCGACAGGAAAAAGCTTACCTAACTACCTTGTCCGAATGAGGAAATGGCAAAACAGCGCATACTGATCATGGCTCCTGATCCGGGGGCCATCGCATTAAAGGTACGGAAGTCCGCCTTCGCCGACATCCCATTGACGGTTCTCTCCGATTGGGACAAGGGAGTGGCTGTTCTCGCCAAGGAAAACTTCTCGGTGATCGTCTCACGGAAGTTCTCCAAGCGGCAAAGCGCCGAGGAATTCGTCCGCGGCATTCTCCGGCTTGCCCCCAAGACCCCCCTGATCCTGATCCTGCCCAAGAAAGGCGGGCCGTCCGTTCTGGGGGCCTTGCGGGGGGGGGCCTCGGAAATCCTCTTCGATGAGGACCTGGACGGGGGGCTGATTTCCACGTTGGAGAAGTATCTCTTTCAGGGGTATGGCCTGCTGCGCAAGACTTCCTACGACGAGCTGTTCGACTACTGCTTTCCGGTCATCACCACCACCGACATGGACCTGCTGTCCCTGACCGTCATCGAGATGTTCAAGGAGTCACTCGGGGGGTCCTTCGGCGTCCTGTTCCGCGAGCAGGAAGGGAGCGGGCAGGGCTATTCCATCGTCGCCGCTGCGGGCTTCCCCGACGATTCGCTCGCGGGAATCTTCCTGCTCCGCTTCGGCGGGGCCCTGGTCCGGAAGAGCGGCCCGGTTCCGGCGGTTTTTTCGGCCGACCTGCTGGGGTCCCTCCGGCCGGAGGATGATGCCGTGTTGGGAGAGAACCGGACGTTCTTCACGATCCGGTTCGACCTGTCCCCGGGCTCGCAGATGTATGTCGTCCTCACCATGCGAGGCACCCCCGGTATCGACGTCCTCGACAGCCCGTTCCTGAACTTCTTCTACCGCCAGGCCCGGTTCGCTCTGCTGAACGCCGAGCGCAGCGTCGAGACGCAGAACCTGATCTACATCGACGATCTCACGAAACAGTACAATAGCCGCTACCTGAACGTCGTTCTGGACAGGGAGCTGAAGCGGTCCGAGCGGTACCGGAACTTTTTTTCGGTCCTTTTTATGGACCTGGACTTCTTCAAGCGCGTGAACGACGCCTACGGCCACCTGGTGGGCAGCCGGGTCCTGGTGGAGGTCGGAGCGGTATTGCGCTCCTGCGTCCGCGAGACGGACACCGTTGTTCGCTACGGGGGGGACGAGTTCGTGGTCCTGCTCGTGGAGACGAACGCCGAGGATGCGCTGCTCGTCGCGGAAAGGATGCGCAAAATGGTCGAAGGGAAGACGTTCGGACAGGATTTCGGCCTCGCCATCCGCCTCACCCTCTCCATCGGGATCGCGGCCTTTCCCGAGCACGCGTCCACCAAGCAGAACCTCCTCAGCATGGCCGATCAGGCGATGTACAGGGGAAAAGATTCCACGCGCAACGTGGTCTATCTCGCGACCCCGCAAAACGTGTCATGACCGTCCCCTCCGTGCGGGGGATGAAGGACATTCTTCCCCCCGAGTCGGCAAGGTGGGCCGCCCTTGAGGCCGCGTATCTCGCGCATGCCGCGCGTTTCGGCTTTCGTCAGATCCGGACCCCCATCCTGGAGAGAACCGAGCTGTTCGCCCGGGCCGTGGGGGAGAGCACCGACATCGTCGAGAAAGAGATGTATTCCTTCACCGACCGCTCCGGAGAGGGCCTCACGATGCGGCCGGAAGGGACTGCGCCGGTGGTTCGCGCCCTCCTCGAGCATCGGGCCGGGCTTGCGGAATGGCCGGTTCGCCTGTGCTACGCGGGCCCGATGTTCCGCCACGAACGTCCCCAGAAGGGGCGCCTGCGCCAGTTCCACCAGTTCGGAGCGGAGCTGTTCGGCACCGACTCGCCGTACGCGGACGTCGAGGTGCTGACCTTCCTCTCCGGGTTTCTCGCGGAAACAGGGTTGACCACCGTTTCCCTGGAGATCAACTCCCTCGGGGACCCCGCGTGCCGCCCGCAATACCATCGGAAGCTTTCCGCCTTCCTTGCCTCCCGGGAAGGAACCCTGTGCGAGGACTGCCGGCGCCGCCGCGTCCAGAACCCGCTCCGGGTGATCGACTGCAAGTCCGACCGGTGCATGCAGGCCACGGCCGGCGCGCCGTCGATCCTGGATTCCCTCTGCGACGACTGCCGGCTCCACTTCGAGTCCGTCGAGAAGGAGCTCGCGGCGATCGGGATTCCGTTTTCCCGGAATCCCCGGATGGTTCGCGGGCTCGATTATTACCGGAGGACCACGTTCGAATTCGTCATCCCCGGGATGGGGGCCCAGAACACCGTGGCCGCGGGAGGACGGTACGACGGGCTGGCGGAAATGGTCGGGGGGAAGGAGCGCATCCCGGCCATCGGGTTTGCCATCGGCGTGGAGCGCCTGCTGATGCTGCTGGGGGAAGGGGAAGGCGAGGGGCGTGCCGTGGAGGTCTTCCTCGTGACGTCGAATTCCAGATTTCTCGACGAGGCGTTCCGGTGGAAGATGGAGCTGATCGGGAGGGGCGTCCGCGCCGAGATGGACTATGAGGGACGCAGCGTCAAGGCGCAGTTCCGGCGTGCGGACCGGTCGGGGGCGAGTGCCGTTGTCGTCTTTGGCGATTCCGAGGACGCCCGCGGCGCCGTTGGTTTCCGCGACATGGCGGCGGGGAGCCAGGAAGAGATCCCCAAGGACGAAGCGATGCGCAGGCTCATCCGCCTGACAAAGGAGGAGTGACGGTGGACGCGTTCCTTCCGGAGCATAAACGGACCCACTACTGCGGGCAGGTACGCCCCGACCACGTGGGGAAGGAGATCGTCCTTTGCGGATGGGTTCACCGCCGCAGGGACCACGGCGGCCTCGTGTTCGTCGACCTGCGCGACCGGGAAGGACTGGTTCAGGTGGTGTTCAATCCCGGGGATTCCCCGGAGGCGCACGAGAGAGCCGATGGGCTGCGGGTGGAGTACGTCCTCTCGATCCGTGGGACGGTGCGGAGACGGCCGAAGGGAACGGAGAACCCGAACCTTCCCACGGGGGAGGTCGAGGTGGCGGCCGCATCGCTGGCGATCCTCAACGAGTCCAGGCCGATCCCGTTCGCGCTCGAGGAGGAGACCGACGTCGCCGAGAACGTGCGCCTGAAGTACCGGTATCTCGACCTGCGCCGCCCCTCGATCCAGGGCGTCTTCCGGTCGCGGGCCGTTCTGGCGAGGGCCGTCCGGGAGTACTTCTTCGAGAACGGGTTCTTCGAAATCGAAACGCCGGTCCTGACGAAGAGCACCCCGGAAGGGGCGCGGGACTACCTGGTGCCCTCGCGCGTCAACCCCGGGATGTTTTTCGCCCTCCCGCAGTCCCCGCAGCTATTCAAGCAGATCCTGATGATCGCCGGGTACGACCGGTACGCCCAGATCGTGAAATGCTTCCGTGACGAGGACCTGCGCGCCGACCGCCAGCCGGAATTCACGCAGATCGACGTGGAGATGTCGTTCATCGACCGGGAGGATCTCTTCCTGATGATGGAGGGGTTGATGGCGAGGATTTTCCGGGACGTCCTGGATGTACGGATCCCTTTGCCGTTTCCCCGTATGGGCTACCGGGAAGCGATGGACCGTTTCGGGGTCGACAAGCCGGACACCCGGTTCGGCCTCGAGATCACGGAATACACGGACCTGCTCAAGGACACCGAATTCCGGGTGTTCGCAGAGGCGGCGGTCAAGGGCGGCGTGATCCGCGGGATCACGGTCCCCGGCATGGGCGAGGCGAGCCGCTCCGAGCTGGCGGCGCTGGAGGAGGTGGCCAGGATCGGCGGCGCACGAGGCCTCTCCTGGTGGAAGGTCACCGCGCAGGGGCTTTCCTCCCCCCTTGCCAAGCATTACAAGGAGGAGCAGCAGAAAGGCCTTCTCTCCCGAAGCGGCGCCAAGCCGGGGGACCTGATCCTCATGGTAGCGGATGAATTCCTCATCGCCTGCGACTCCCTGGGGCGTCTGCGGCTTCACCTGGGCGAAAAACTGAACCTCGTCGACACGTCCCGCTACGACTTCCTGTGGGTCGTCGATTTTCCGCTCCTGGAGTGGGACAAGGAGGAGAAGCGGTACGCGGCGATGCACCACCCCTTCACCGCTCCGCTGGACGGGGATCTCCCGCTCCTGGACACGGATCCGGGAAAGGCCCGCGCAAAGGCCTACGACCTGGTGCTGAACGGCTCCGAGATCGGGGGAGGAAGCATCCGGATCCACCGGCAGGACATCCAGTCGAAGATGTTCCGGCTTCTCAACATCGGCCCGGAGGAGGCGAAGGTGAAATTCGGCTTCCTTCTGGAGGCGCTGGAGTTCGGCGCGCCGCCCCACGGCGGGATCGCCTTCGGCCTGGACCGCCTGGCGATGATTCTCTCCGGAGCCCGGTCGCTCCGGGACGTGATCGCCTTCCCGAAGACACAGAAAGCGACCTGCCTCATGACCGACGCCCCGTCGCCCGTGGACAACCGGCAGCTGAGGGAACTTCACATCCGGGTGACCGCCCCGGAAAAGAAATAGGGAGATCGTCACCTTCCGCTGTCGAATTCCGCCTTCGCGATCTTGGTCGCGTTGGCGTCCAACCGGTCGGCCTGGCTCTTGGTCAGTTGGCGTTTGGCGCACCCGGAGGCCTGGGAAACCGCAAGAAGAAACGCCAGGAAAAGAAGAAGATGTCGATTCCTCATTTCGCGCCCCTTCCCGCAAAGCCCTCCTTTTGGTTTTTCCCTACCATGAAGCAACAAATAAGAATACATTTGCTCCTGTGATCCCGGACGAGCTGTTTCACCCGAAATCCGTCGTCGTCGTAGGGGCCTCCCGAAAGCCGGAGAAGGTCGGCCACGGCGTGTTCGCCAACCTGATCCATGCTGGTTTCCCCGGCGAGATCCACGGGGTGAATCCGGGGGGAGGAGAGGTGCTCGGACGGCCCATCCATGCCTCCGTCGAAGGGATCCCCGGCCCCGTCGATCTGGGGGTCTTCGTCGTTCCTCCCCTGGCCATCCTCGACGCCCTCCCCCGGCTGGCGGAAAAGGGGATGAGGGCCGCCATCGTCATTTCCGCCGGATTCAAGGAAACCGGCGGGGAGGGGGCGGTCCTGGAACGCGCTCTCCGCGAAACCGCGCGGAGTTCGAAGGTCAGGGTGCTGGGGCCCAATTGCCTCGGCCTCATCAACACGCACGCCCGGCTCAACGCATCCTTTGCCGCGGGAACCCCTCCCACGGGCGCGATTTCCTTCTTCTCGCAGTCCGGCGCCCTGTGCACCGCCATCCTGGACTGGGCGATCGGCGAGAACGTCGGCTTTTCGAAATTCGTCAGTCTCGGCAACAAGGCGGACATCTCGGAATCGGATGTCATGGAATACCTGTCGAGCGACCCGGAGACCCGGGTCATCCTGGGATACGTCGAAAGCATCGACGACGGGATCCGCTTCCTGCGCGTCTCGCGGGAGGTGACGGCAAGAAAGCCGGTCATCCTCGTCAAGGCAGGATCCACCGCCGCGGGGGCGAGGGCCGCATCCTCTCACACGGGAAGCCTGGCCGGTTCGGACCGTGCCTACGCGGCGGCGTTCCGCCAGGGGGGAATCCTGCGGGCGGAAACCGTGGAGGACCTGCTCGACTTTGCCCTCGGGTTTGCCCTGCAGCCCATGCCGCGAGGCGACCGCCTGCTCATCCTCACCAATGCCGGGGGGCCCGGGATCCTGGCGGCGGACACGGCGGAGAAACTCGGCATTCCCCTCGCCGAGATCTCCCCGGGACTGCGGGGGCGGCTTTCCGGGAAGCTCCCTTCCACGGCGAGCCTGGGAAATCCCGTGGATATTATCGGGGACGCCCGGGCCGACCGGTACCGGGAGGCCTTGTCCGCCATCCGCGAGGATCCCTCGATCGACGCCGTTCTGGTTCTTCTGACCCCGCAGGCGATGACCGAGCCGGAGGGAACGGCACAAGCCACCGTCCAGGCTCTTGCGGGATCCGGCAGGACCGCCTTCGCCTCGTTTCTCGGCGAAGCCTCCGTGATGGAGGCCCGAAGGATACTTTCCACGGGCGGGATTCCCAACTATCCCGTCCCGGAGAGGGCCGTGCGGTCGTTACACGCCATGCTCCGGTACCACAGCGTACAGGGAGGGGTTCCGCCGGACTCCTCGGAACTGGCGGGGATCCGGCAGGCGGAAGCGCGCGCGGCGATCCGGGCCGCGCTGGACGCGGGGAAGAAGACGCTGGGCGAGGAGGAGGGCCGCTCCATCCTGGAGGCCTACGGATTCTGGTTCCCGAGGCACGCGTTTGCGCAGACGAGCCAGGAGGCGGTCCGGGCGTTCGAGGAGCTGCGGCGCCCGGTGGCGATGAAGATCGTCTCTCCGGACATCCTGCACAAGACGGACGTCGGGGGGGTCCGGCTGAACCTGTCGGACGCGGAATCGGTGGCCCGGGCGTTCGTGGAGATCACCTCCACGGCGCGGCGCATGGTCCCGTCCGCCTGGATCGCCGGCGTATCCGTCCAGGAGATGGTGACCGGAGGCCGGGAGGTGATCCTGGGGATGAGCCGCGACCCGCAGTTCGGCCCCCTTCTCATGTTCGGCCTGGGGGGAATCAACGTGGAGGTCCTGAAGGACGTGTCGTTCCGGGTTGCGCCGTTGTCGCGGCGGGACGCCGTGGAGATGGTCCGGGAAATCCGGGCCTATCCGCTGCTCTCGTCCTTCCGGGGAAGTGCCCCCTCCGATGAAGGCGGGATCGTCGACGGACTGCTCCGGGTTTCGCGGCTGTCCCTGGATTTCCCCGAGATCCAGGAACTCGATCTCAATCCGGTTCTGGTGATGCCGAAAGGGCGCGGCATCCGGGCGATCGACTGCCGGATGACCATCGCGGAGGCGAAAACATGAAACTGTACGTGGCGTCGACCTCTTCGTTCGCAGGGAAAACCCTCGTCGCGCTCGCCCTGGCGAAGCTTTGGGCGCGCGAAGGGGTTGCCGTCGGATACGTCAAGCCTCTCGGGAAAATCCCGGTGGTGGAGGGGGGAAGGGTGGTCGATGAAGATGCTTCCTTCCTCGCGTCCGAACTCGGCCTCCCGGGTCCGCCGGAAGCCGTCTGTCCGGTCGTCATCACCCAGGACCTCGTTATGGCAGCGTACCGGGGCGAGCCTCTCCGCCTCAAGAACCGCATCCTGGACGCCGTCGAAAAGGCCGCCTCCCGCACCGACGCGCTCCTGCTCGGGGGCGCGGCCAATCTGCGCGACGGTGTCTTCCTGGGAATCTCCCCGCTGGCGCTGATTTCCGAGCTCGACTGCAGGGTCCTCCTCGTGGACAGGTTCTCCGGCGAGAAGTCGATGGATCAGATCCTCTGGGCCGCCGGCGAGCTCAGGGAGAGGCTCCTGGGAGTGGTGCTCAACCGCGTGGCGAAGGCGCAGGAGGCGTTTCTCCGGGAAACCGTCCTCCCGTACTTCGCTGCGAGGAACCTCCGCGTGTTCGGCGCGATGCCGTCGGATGCGGTGCTCGACAGCGTGAGCGTGAAGACGCTTTCCGAGAGCCTTTCCGCGGACGTCGCCTGCGGGGAGGAGGCCCTGGGCACGATGATCGAGCGGTTCTGCATCGGGGCGATGGATGTGGACAGCGCGCTGCGCGTCTTCCGGCGCACCCCCCGGAAGGCCGTGATCACGGGGGGGCACCGGGCCGACATCCAGCTCGCCGCCCTGGAAACCGACACCACCTGCATGGTGCTGACCGGGGGCGTCGCCCCGAACGAGCTCATCCGTTCCCGCGCGCAGGAGGCGGGGGTTCCGATCCTGGTCGTTCAGGAAGACACGCTCTTCACGGTGGAGAAATTCGAGCGCCTGATGGGCCGGCTTCGGATCCGGGAGAAGGAAAAGATCGAGCGGGGAGTCAGCCTCGTCGGCGAACGGGTCGACACGGCGGGGATTCTCGCGGCCCTTCGGGGGAGCGGAACGAAGCGAAAATAGCGGCGAACCGCCGCTGCTTCGCCAAGCGGGAAATCGCTCGGTTTTACTTGACATCCCCAACCCCATTGTATACTGTATGCTCGGTCTGGGGGAAGGATCACCCATTCCGGTTAGAAATCACCCCTTAATTTCCATTGCCGGCGGAGGGCAAGATGGCCCCGTTCAAGACCTTGGTTCCGCCCAAAGATGGAGAGAAGATCCGCCAACCTGGTCCACAAGGGGAACACCAAGAAGTTCACCGAAGGGGCCTCAAGGACTGGGGATATTCCCTAGCCGCCCGCAAGTACCGCAGGTAGCGCAGGCGGTGCCGTGAATCCGTCTGACAGGTTCAAGGGAGGATTCCGATGAGCCGGAAGAAGATCACCGTGATCGGCGCCGGAAACGTCGGGGCGAGCACCGCGCAGCGGTTGGCGGAAAAGGACTTCTGCGACGTGGTGCTGGTCGACATCGTGGAGGGGATGCCCCAGGGGAAGGCGCTCGACCTGATGCAGTCCGGCCCGGTGTACGGATACGACAGCAAGGTCACCGGCACCAACGGCTATGACGATTCGGCGAACTCCGACATCGTCGTGATCACCTCGGGACTGCCCCGGAAGCCGGGGATGAGCCGTGACGAACTCCTCAAGGTCAACGCGGGAATCGTGAAGGACGTCACCCTGAAGTCGATCGCGAAGTCCCCGAAGGCCATGGTCATCGTGATCTCGAACCCCCTCGACGCGATGACCTACGTCGCTTACAAGCACAGCAGGCTGCCGGCGAACAAGGTGATGGGAATGGCGGGGATCCTGGACTCCGCCCGGTTCCGCTGCTTCATCGCGATGGAGCTCGGTGTCTCCGTGAAGGACATCACCGCGTTCGTGCTCGGCGGGCACGGCGACACGATGGTGCCGTCCACGAAATACACGACGGTCGCCGGGATCCCGGTGGAGGACCTGATCCCCAAGGCGAAGCTCGACGCGATCGTGGAGCGCACCCGCAAGGGCGGCGGCGAGATCGTCGCGCTGCTGAAGACCGGCTCGGCCTACTACGCCCCGTCGGCGGCCGTGGCGCAGATGTGCGAGTCCATCGTCCTCGACAAGAAGATGATCCTGCCGTGCGCCGTTCTCTCGCATGGCAAGTACGAAGGGTGCGACGGGCTGTTCGTCGGCCTCCCCGCGAAGCTGGGACAGGACGGCATCGAAGAGGTGGTGAAATTCAAGCTCGCCGCCGAGGAGTCCGCGGCGCTTTCGAAATCGGCCGAGGCGGTCAAGGAACTCTGCGACGCCGTGGACCGGATGGGGTTCTAGGGAAGTCTTTTGCGCGGATTCCGGCCCTCCGCTATAATAAGTCCCATTTGGGCCCCGTCGCGCTGATCCAGGCATTGCGGAACATCCGATAACACTCTATCCGGGAGGAACCGAAGGGTCATGAACATTCACGAGTATCAGGCCAAGTCGGTACTGGCGAAGTACGGTGTGGCCGTTCCCAGGGGCAAGGTGGCGGACACACCGGCCGAGGCGGAGGACATCGCCAAGGAGTTCGGGACACCGGTCGTAGTCAAGGCGCAGATCCACGCAGGGGGCCGCGGCAAGGGCGGGGGAATCAAGCTCGCCAAGTCGCACGACGAGGCGCGGGAGTTCGCCAAGCAGATCATCGGGATGAACCTGGTGACCCACCAGACCGGCCCCCAGGGGAAGAGGGTGAAGAGGGTCCTCGTCGAGCAGGCGAGCGCGATCAAGAGGGAGCTCTACCTCGGGATGGTCATCGACCGCGCGGTGTCGCGGGTCGTCATGATGGCGTCGACCGAAGGCGGCATGGAGATCGAGACCGTCGCCGCCCGGACTCCGGAAAAGATCCTGAAGGAGCACGTCGACCCGGCCATGGGGCTCATGCCGAACCAGGCGCGAAAGCTGGCCTTCGGCCTCGGCATTCCCCCGGAGCTGACCGGCAAGGCGGTGAAGTTCATGACGGGGCTCTACAACGCGTTTGTCGATACGGACTGCTCGCTTGCGGAGATCAACCCGCTCGTGATTACCGAGGGCGGCGACGTCATCGCGCTGGACGCGAAGATGAACTTCGACGGCAACAGCCTCTTCCGCCACAAGGACATTCAGGCGATGCGCGACTTCGACGAGGAGGACCCCACGGAGACGGAGGCCTCCAAGTACGACATCACCTACATCAGCCTCGACGGCAACATCGGGTGCATGGTCAACGGCGCCGGCCTCGCAATGGCGGCGATGGACATGATCAAGATGTCGGGCGGATCCCCGGCCAACTTCCTCGACGTCGGCGGCGGCGCCAGCACGGAGCAGGTGACCAACGCCTTCCGGCTGATCCTCTCGGACCCCAAGGTCAAGGCGATCCTGGTCAACATCTTCGGGGGCATCATGCGGTGCGACGTGATCGCCGAGGGCGTCGTCCTGGCCGTCAAGACGCTCGGCCTCAAGGTGCCGCTGGTCGTCCGGCTCGAGGGGACCAACGTAGAGAAGGGCAAGGAGATCCTCGCCGCATCGAAGCTCAACATCATCTCCGCGTCCGACATGAGGGATGCGGCACAAAAAGTCGTGGCCGCCGCCGGCCAGGCGAAGTAGGGGGGACGAACATGAGCATCTGGATCAACAAGGAAACCAAGGTTCTCGTCCAGGGCATCACCGGCGCGGTGGGGGCTTTCCACACCAAACAGATGCTGGAATACGGCACGAAGATCGTCGGCGGCGTCACCCCGGGGAAGGCCGGCTCCAAGGTGGAGGGTGTGCCCGTATTCAACACGGTGGCGGATGCCGTCAAGGCGACCGGCGCGAACGCCACGGTCATCTACGTCCCGCCGGCCTTCGCCGCGGATGCGATCTGCGAGGCGGTCGACGCGGGAGTGGACCTCACCGTCTGCATCACCGAGGGGCTCCCCATACTGGACATGGTGAAGGTAAAACGGTATATGGAAGGGAAGAAGACCCGGCTGGTCGGCCCCAACTGCCCCGGCGTCATCACCCCCGGCGAGTGCAAGATCGGGATCATGCCGGGTTACATCCACAAGCCGGGGACGGTCGGGATCGTCTCCCGCTCCGGAACGCTCACCTACGAGGCCGTGCACCAGGTGACGATGTTAGGGATGGGGCAGTCCACATGCGTCGGGATCGGAGGGGACCCGGTCAACGGGACGAACTTCATCGATGTCCTGTCGGCCTTCCAGAACGACCCGAAGACCGAATCGGTCATCCTGATCGGCGAGATCGGCGGGACCGCGGAGGAAGAGGCCGCCGCGTTCGTGAAGGCGAAGATGAACAAGCCGGTCGTCGGCTTCGTCGCGGGCCAGACCGCCCCGAAGGGGAAACGGATGGGCCACGCGGGTGCCATCATCTCCGGCGGGAAGGGGACTGCGGCGGAGAAGATTGAGGCGTTCAAGGCGGCCGGGATCTCCGTGTCCGAGGCACCGGCGGACCTCGGGATCACGCTGGCGAAACGACTTGGAAAGAAAGTCCATTAATCAAGGAAGGACGGAGGCAATGGCAAACGTGCAGGCGACGACGGCGGAAAAGATCGAGACAACAGAGAATCCGGAGGTCAAGATCAGCATCATCCCGCGCTACTGCAAGGGGTGCGAGATCTGCGTGAAGCTTTGCCCCACGCTGGTGCTGGGCATGGAGATGTTCCTCGTGAAGGTGATCGACATCGACAAGTGCAATGCCTGTATGTTGTGCGAGCTGCGGTGCCCCGACTTTGCCATCTTCATCGACAAGAAAATCATCGACAAGAAAATCGTCGACAAGAAAACAACGGAAGAACAAGAAATCCCAAAAGGAGAATAACGGTGGGCACGTTCAAACTGCTTCAAGGCAACGAGGCGTGCGCGGAAGGGGCGCTCTACGCGGGGTGCACCTTCTTCGCCGGGTACCCGATCACCCCCGCCACCGAGGTGGCGGAGTATCTGGCGCGGAAACTCCCGTTCATCGACGGGGTCATCCTGCAGATGGAGGACGAGATCGCGTCCGTCGGCGCGATTATCGGCGCGTCGCTGGCGGGCAGGAAATCGATGACCGCCACCTCCGGGCCCGGGTTTTCGCTCAAGCAGGAGAACATGGGTTTCGGGATGCTCTGCGAGGTCCCGTGCGTCATCGTCGACGTGATGCGCGGCGGGCCGTCGACCGGGGTCCCGACCGGCCCCAGCCAGAGCGACATCATGCAGTGCAAGTGGGGGACGCACGGCGACCACCCGGTCATCTGCCTGACTCCGGCGTACGTACAGGAGATCTTCTCCGAGACGGTGCGGGCGTTCAACCTCGCGGAGAGGTACCGCACCCCCGTGATCGTGGCCTACGACGAGGTCGTGGGCCACATGCGGGAGAAGATCGAAATTCCGGACAAGGGGGTCCTGCCGCTGGAGAACCGCCGCCGGCCGACCTGTTCGCCCTCCGAATACAAACCGTTCGACGAGACCAAGGGGGATGTCCCTCCGGTGGCCGACTTCTTCAGCGGGTACCGCCAGCACATCACGGGCCTGAACCATCACTCCGACGGGTTCCCGGTGAACGCCGACCCGCGGATCCATACGGACGAGCTGCGCCTCATCCGGAAGGTCGAGGGGAACAGGAAGGACATCATCCGGTACGAAACCGTCATGCTCGACGACGCCGAGGTGGCCGTCTTCGCCTACGGCGTCTCCGGGCGTTCCGGCAAGAGCGGTGTGGAGCTCGCGCGGGCTGCGGGGATCAAGGCGGGGCTCTTCCGGCCTCTCACCATCTGGCCGTTCCCGGAGGAGGAAGTGGCGGCGCTGGCCTCCCGCGTCAGCGCGATCGTCGTGCCGGAACTGTCGCTGGGCCAGATCATTTACGAGGTGGACCGGTGCGCGAAGGGGAAGTGCAAGGTGGAGGGGATCTACCGTGTCGACGGCGACCCCATCACGCCCACCCAGATCCTCGATAAGATCAAGGAGGTCAAATAGATGTCCTTCAACTACGACC
>MGQW01000015.1:0-207 GCA_001798885.1 Deltaproteobacteria bacterium RBG_16_64_85 | reverse complement strand
AGATGTCCTTCAACTACGATCAATATATCCGGGGGGGGAAGCTCCCTCACATCTGGTGCCCTGGATGCACCTACGGGATCGTCTTCAAGTCGCTCCTCCGGGCCGTCGACTCGCTGAAAATCCCCAAGGACGACATCGCGCTCGTCTCCGGGATCGGATGCGCGTCCCGTCTCCCGGGGTATGTCGACTGGAACACGCTGCACACGA
>MGQW01000014.1 GCA_001798885.1 Deltaproteobacteria bacterium RBG_16_64_85 | reverse complement strand
AGGTAGCTTGCCTTCCCGAACCCGGCCCCCTTGAGGATCCGCATCGCCTCGTACCCCCGAAGGGCCGTCTGGCAATACGCCACGACCTCCTTGTCCCTGGGCAATTCGGCGGCCCGTTCCCGCAGCTCCTCCAAGGGGATGAAGCGGTGCCGCGGGTCCGCGATCCGTGCGTCCACGTGTTCTTCCAGGGTCCGCACATCGAGAAGGACGAAGTCCTCTCCCTCGTCGATCATCCGCCGGATCGCCAGAGGCGACCGGCTCACCGCGAGGCCCATGACCTTGTTCTCGAGGGTGTTGGCGAGATGGACCAGATTGTCCATTGCCCCGGAGTAGGGGGGAGCGTAGCAGAAATCCGCTGACGCGATCTCGCCAAGGGTCATCCGCTGCGCGATGGCGAGGGCCGCCGTGTCGATCCGCTTGGACGCTTCGCCGGGGCCGACCGCCTGAAGTCCCAGCAGCGTACCGGTCTTCCGATCCGCCACCCCTTTGAGCACGAGGAGCTTCGCCCCTGGATAGTAGTGGGCCCGGTCCGGCCCGGGGGTCAGCGAAGTGGACACGTCGTAACCGCGCTCCCTTGCGGTGCGTTCGCCGAGCCCTGTCGACCCCACATTGTAGTCGAAGATCTTGAGGATGGTCGAACCGAGGATGCCGGGGTATCGCGTGGCGCCTCCGGTCAGGTTGTCGCCGATCACGCGGCCGTGCTTGTTCGAAGTGGATCCCCTCGGGGCGTAGACCGGCTCACCGGTGAGGAGGTGACGATTTTCAACGCAGTCGCCGCCGGCGAAGATGTCCGGGTCCGAGGTCCGCAGGTACTCGTCGACGACGATCCCTCCCCGGTGTCCGATGGCAAGCCCCGCCGCCGCGGCCAGCGTCACGTTCGGCCGGACTCCTACCGCGACGAGGACAAGGTCGGCCGGGAGGTCGCCGTGGGTGGTGACCACCCGGGTGACCCGACCCTGGTCGTCGCCGGACAGCCCCTGGACGGCAACACCGGTTTTAACGGTCACCTTCTTTGCCGCAAGATGCTTTTCCACGAGGAACGCCATCTCCCTGTCGAGGAGGGCGGGCAGAACCTGGTCCTTCAACTCCACCATCGTGATCTCGGCTCCCCGGGCGGCGAAGGCCTCGGCCATCTCCATCCCGATAAGACCCGCCCCGACGATGACGACACGCCGCCTGCCGTCTTCCACCTCCTTGCGGATCTCGATGGCCTCCTCCAGGTTGCTCAGCACGTGCACACCCTGGAGATCGATCCCGGGCAGGGAGGGACGGACCGGCATGGATCCGGTGGCGATGACAAGCTGGTCGTAGGGGAATTCGAGCCGCTCCCCGGTGTCCACATTCACTCCCCGGACGATCTTCCCCAGGGGGTCGATGTCTTCGGCCATCGTCTTGTTGTGCACGTGGACTGCCTTGATGTTCTTGAAGAAGGCCGTATCCATGACGATCCCGGCGGGAGTCATCATGAGTTCTTCGTAGTCGACGATCTTCCCGGCGATGAAATACGGGGTGCCGCACCCCGCGTACGAGAGGTATTCCCCCTTTTCGAGGATCGTGATGTCCGCGTCGGGGTCCCTGCGGCGGGCCCGGGCCGCCGCCTTCGGCCCGATGCTGACTCCACCGATGATGACGATCTTCTTGCCCATGTTTTTGCCCTCCTCCGAGGAATCTCCCGGGTGTGCTCGCAGTCGTAACGCTTGAATTGTCTCACAGAAGACTTCATCATCAGGAAGGAACGTTTTTCGGGACTTCGTTTGACCGGGCCCCTGGCCGAAGTGGTGGAACCCCGAGCGCCTCGCTACAGGTAAGTTTATGGATCGGGCGAATTCCGGAACATGGAGGGATGCAATGATCGCGCGTTTTTACGTGCTGCTGGTTTCCTGCCTCGTGCTCCTGACGGTTTCCGCGGCCGTGGGAGAGGGCAGGAAGGAGATGAGCGTGCAGGTGAAACAGGGGCAGGTGAGGGCGACTCCTTCCTTCCTGGGGAAAATCCTCGCGACCTTATCCTACGGCGATCGCGTCGAGGTCCTCGAGGACAAGGACGGATGGATCCGAATCGTCCCCCCCGGGAAAGGCCCTCCCGGATGGATGCATTCCTCCGCCTTGAGTGAAAAGAGAATCGTCCTCAAGGCCAGCAAAAAGGATGCGGAGATTGCGGCCTCCAGCGGAGAGCTGGCCCTGGCCGGCAAGGGATTCAACGCCGACGTGGAGGCGGAATTCAAGAGGAAGCACCAGGAGATCGACTTCTCCTGGATCGACAGGATGCAGACCATGAAAGTCCCGCAGGAAAAAATCAGCGCCTTCCTCCGTGAAGGGGACCTGGCCCCCGTCCAGGGAGGTGGCAAATGAGAAGGCTGCGCTGCGCGACAGGATTCGCGTTCCTCCTCGTAAGCCTGGCCGGTTGGCAGGGCTGCGCAACTCTCGAAGAAGCGGCGAAAATAGGCACATCGGTGGCTCAATCGAAGGGGCTCGTGACGGGGGATCAGGCGAAATCGATTACCAAAACCACTTCGGCTGTGGCAAAGTCCTTCGAGGATATCACCCCGGAGCAGGAATATTACATCGGAAGGTCCGTCGGGGCGGTCATCGTCAACAAGTACAAGCCTTACACGAACGCCGAGGCCAACAACTACCTGAACCTCCTGGGACAGACCCTGGCGCAAGCCTCCGACCGGCCGGAGACGTTCGGCGGCTACCGTTTCCTGATCCTGGATTCGGGAGAGGTCAACGCCTTCGCGGCGCCCGGAGGCCTGATTTTCGTCTCCCGCGGCATGCTGCGCTGTTGCAAAAGCGAGAATGCGGTCGCCGCCGTGCTGGCCCACGAAATCGGGCACGTCCAGCTTCGGCACGGGCTTCAGGCGATCGACAAGAGCCGGCTGACGCAAGCGTTGACGACCTTGGCCGCGGAGGGCGCCAAGACCTTCGGCAGCAAGGAACTTGCCGATCTGACCAAGGCATTCGAGGGCTCGATCAGCGATGTTACCTCCACCATGATCAACAACGGGTATTCCCGCAGCTTCGAGCGGGAGGCCGATGCTGCCGCCGTCACGATACTTTCCCGTGTCGGCTACAGCCCCAACGGGCTGATCGCGATGCTCAGCGAGATGGAGAAAAATCTCAAGCCCGGCGGACCCGATTTCGCCAAAACGCATCCTTCGCCGAAAAGCCGGATCGACGACATCGAATCCTTGAACGTCGTCGGTGCGGCCTCATTCGAGGTTTCCGCCCGGCAGGGGAGATTCCGCAAGGCTCTGGGGAAGATCTAGCGAAAGTGGAATTCCCTCCCGCCGGAAAAAAAATCCTGGAGGGGGCGCTGGTGGCGCTCGCTTCCACCGCCGTGGCGTCGCTTCTGTGGGCGGCCGGCTGGCTGGACCGATGGGAATACCGCACATGGGATTGGCGCGTGAGCCGCATGGCCCGGCCGGCCCCCTCCACCGATAAGATTCGCCTGATTCTCCTGGACCAGCAAAGCCTCGACTGGGGCCAGAAGGAAAACGGTCTGTCGTGGCCATGGCCGCGGGAAGCCTACGGCGCCATCCTCGGGTATCTCAAGCGAGTCGGCGCGAAAAGCGTCGCTTTCGACGTTCTTTTTACGGAGCCCTCCAAATACGGCGTGGCGGACGATCTCGCCCTTGGAAGCGCCATCGGCAGCCACAAAGGATTCGTGGGCGCGCTTTTCCTCGGGGAAAAAACCGGAAGCGCAACCGCCTGGCCGAGCACGATTCCGGCGGTTCCGCTGGAGATCAAGGGGCTGGAGCAATGGTTGTCCGCGAGCCCGGCCCGTGACGGCGTCGCCGCGTCCCGGGCGTTGTTCCCCATTCCGGAAATAGCCTCCCGGGCGGCGATCCTTGCCGACGTCCAGCAAAATCCCGATCCCGATGGCGTGTATCGGCGAGTGCGGCTGTTCCGGTTCTTCGACGGGAAAGCGATCCCTTCGCTTGCGCTGGCGAGCCTGCTGGTTGCATCCCCGGGGTCCGGGGTTGCGATTCGACCGGGCGAGATGGCGATCGCAGGGAAGACGGTACCGATCGATAAAGAAGGGTACGCCATTCTCCGTTTCCGGGGTGCATCCGGGACGACCTACCGGCAGTACAGCGTCGCTGCCGTGATCCAATCCGAGCTGCGCCTTCAGGACGGAGAGGACCCGGTCATCCGGGACCCGAACGCTTTCCGGGACTGCCACGTCATCTTCGGGTTCAGCGCGCCGGGACTTTACGATCTGCGGCCCGCACCGGTCGGTGGCGTGTTCCCGGGTTCCGAGATCCTTGCGACGGCGCTGGACAACCTGATGGAGGGGGATTTCCTGGCGGATGCGGCCCCGCAGGCCGTGGTGGCCCTGACGCTCCTTTTGGCACTGCTGTCCGCGATCCCGGTCACCTTTTCCCGGAGCGCGTGGAAGAGCATGCTGTTCTTCGCGGTCTGTCTTCCCCTGCCCGTCCTGCTGTCTCTTGTCGCCTACTGGAAGGGAAGCTGGCTTCCGCTGGTCGTCCAGCAGGCGGCGGTTTCCCTGTCGCTCCTCGGCGCGCTGGCCGTGAACTATGCCACGGAGGGAAAACAGAAACGGTTCATCAAAAACGCCTTCCGGCAGTACCTGAGCCCCGACGTCATCGAGCAGCTCATCGCGCACCCGGAGTTTTTGAAACTGGGCGGCGAGCGGCGGACCCTCTCGATTTTCTTCTCCGATCTTCAGGGGTTCACGGCCATTGCGGAAGGCCTGGACCCGGAGGCGCTGACCGGGCTGCTCAACGAGTATCTGTCGGCGATGACGGACATCATCCACGAAGAGGGCGGGACCCTCGACAAGTACGTGGGCGACGCCATCATCGCGTTCTGGAACGCCCCCCTGGAGCAGCCCGATCACGCCGAGCGGGCCGCCCGCGCCGCGGTTCGCTGCCAGGCGAAGCTTTCCGAGCTGCGTCCCGTCATCCGGGGAAAAATCGGCAAGGACCTGTTCATGCGCATCGGTCTCCACACCGGGGTCGCCGTCGTCGGCAACATGGGATCCCGCAACCGATTCGACTACACGATTTTCGGAGACGCCGTCAACCTCGCCTCCCGGCTCGAGGGGATCAACAAGCAATTCGGCACCTATGTCCTGGCCTCGGAAGCCATGCGGAGCGCATTGGGAGACCGGTTTGCCCCCCGGGAAATCTCCCGGGTCGCCGTGGTGGGGAGGAAGGAACCGGTGCGGATCTTCGAGCTGTTGCCCCCGCAAGAATTCGCCGCCCGCGAAAAACCGCTTTCCACATTCGCCAAGGGGCTTCAGGAATTCTACGCGGGAAGGTTTTCCGTGGCCCTCGAGTCGTTCCTGGCGACGGAAAAAACCGATCCCCCTGCCGCCGCCTATGCCCGGAAATGCCGGGCCTTGATCGACCATCCGCCGGAGAAATGGGAAGGCGTCTGGACCATGACGGAGAAATAAACCGCATGCCGATTGACGTTTCCTCTCTCCGCGGCTATCGTAACGGGTTACGAAGGACACTCTTTTTCAGGAAATCGAGGGGATCATGACCTCACAGCTCTTCGGCGGGATGTCCTCCCTGATGGATGTCAGCTACATCCTGATCAATAAAATCGCCATCCTTTCCGCCGTCCTCCTGTTTTTCATCGCCGTTTATTGCCTGAATGCCTTTTTCCAGGCGGGCATGTCGTTTTCCAAGGTCAAGGCAACCATCAAGATCGCGCTGCTGGGATTCGTCATTCTCCTTCTCGAGACGCAGGTCAAGGCCGCTCCTCCCTACGGAGAAATGATCGGAAATGTGCAAACCCTCATCGTGGTGGTTTGCCTGGCCAACTTCGTGACCTATCTCGTCGTCGATATCTACATGTATTACCGAATGAACAAGCAGGTCCCTTCCTTCCAACGAGACCTTCTGACCATCCTGGTCTATATCGTCTTCGCCATGGCGTCCTTGAGGATTATCTTCCGGATCGATGTTTCCTCTATTTTAACGACGACGACGGTATTGACGGCCGCAGTCGCATTTGCCATGCAGACGACCATTGCGAATATCTTTTCCGGTTTTTATGTTCAGGGTGACGAAAACCTGAAAAGAAAGACGTGGATCTCCATCAAAGACCACGACATCACCGGCGAAATCGTCAATGTGGGCTTCCGATATACGACGCTGAGAACATTGGATCATCACAAAGTCCTGGTGCCCAACAATTATATTATGCAGAACATCGTCCTGAACCTGGGCACCAGGGGAGAGAGCGAGAAGACGGCGGTCCATTTGAAGGTCGGCCTTGGATATGATCTGCCTCCCGAGAAAGCCATCGAAACAATGAGCCGGATCCTCTTGCAGGAAGAGCACATCATGAAGGATCCCAAGCCGGTTGTCATCGTGCATAATTTCCTCGATAGCAGCATCGAGTACGATTTGAAGTACTTCCTCGATGATTACTCGTCCAACCTTCCGACCCGGGGCAGCGTGTTGAAGAAGATCTGGTATGCCATCACGAGGGAAGGGTACAGCATTCCCTTTCCCCACCGGGAAATCATCAACAAGGTTCCCCAGGAACCATTTGCCGTGGACGACAAGACCCTTCTTGCCAGTCTCCAGCGGACGGATCTCCTCAAATCGCTCAGCGAAGAGGAATTCCAACGGTTATCGGAAAGGGTTCATGTCAAGGTCTTCGGGATCGGCGAAGTGGTCGTACGACAGAAGGACGAGGGAGATTCGCTTTTCATCGTAAGGCGGGGGTTGTTAAACGTTTATCGTGATGATGCCGTGGTTGGAAGCCTCCGGGAAGGGGAGTTTTTCGGAGAGATGTCGCTTCTCACCGGAGAGAGGAGAAAGGCCACCGTGATCGCCGCGAGCGAGGTCCACCTGGTCGAAATCTCCAAGGAAGACATTGAGCCGGTGATCAAGGCCAATCCGGATCTGTTGGAAAAGTTGAGCGCCATCCTCGCGCAGAGAGAAGAAATGAATATCGAGCAAAAGAAAAGAGCGGAGCTTTCTCGGGCCAGCGTCAGCGGGAAGGAAGTGTTCCTGAAAAAACTGAAAGCGTTCTTTGGTCTTTCGTGACCCGAAGATCTCCTGACGGCAGGTACGTCCTCCCGTCCTGGAGGTCGGTCAGACCGTGATCACCTCCCCCTCTTTCAGGAAGTCTACGTTGTCGTGCTCGAGCGCCTCGATCTCGGCCTCGATTTCCGGGATGTACTGCGGTTTGAGGTGCATCAAGTAAATCCTCGTCGGCGGGACCGGCATTTTCGCGATCTCCTTCTCCAGGAGAGAGGGGGTGAGATGCCCGCTCGCCAGCGCGAGCTTTTCCAGTCGGTTGGGGAAAGAGGTCTCCATGATGAGAAACTTCACGTCATGGACGGCCATCGTTTTCCAGAAGCGGTCGGTCGGCCCCGTGTCGCCGGTGTAGGCGATCGCCTCCTTCCTGTTGTTTTCCACGATATATCCGTAGGCCGGCACGGTGTGATGGACTTTTTCCATCACGACCTTGTATCCGTCGATCGTCACGGGGCTCGACGGGGAGAAGGCCTGGTATTTCAGCACGGGGCGCTCGGGGGTGGGGATCTTGCTGAAGTCCGGCCAGATCCTGTCGTTGAAGATGTTCTTTTTCAGGTCGTCGAGGACGTCCTTCCCGCTCATGACGGTAATGGTGTTCCCGGTACTCCGGGTCACCAGGTTGTCAAGGAGGAACGGGATCCCCTTGATGTGGTCGAGGTGGGCGTGCGTGAGAAAGATATTCTGAAGGCTGTGCTCCTCCCGGATGTTGAGGGAGTTCGCGATCGTCCCCGCGTCAAGGAGGATCCTGCCGTCGATCAGGAAAGCGGGACAGTTGTGGCCCGGGACTTCGGACCCGGACGCGCCCAACACCTTGATTTTCAATGCGTCGACTCTCCTTTTACCGTTGTTCCCCGCCCCCGGTCGATTCGAACCTGTAGTTCCACATTATCCTTGTATTTTAATAACTTCCCGGAAACTTTGCAACCATCGAGCCTCTAAGAAGTGTGGCGCATCCGAACGCATTTCGCTATTCTGCAAAGAAGGATTCGAAAATTCCTCTTGAAGGAACTGTCCGGCGCGGGATGAAGGGGGTGTCAATGGGAATACGTGTCCGCGGGGGAATGCGGCCGCTGATTTTTCTCTGCGGGGCGGTTTTTCTCCTGACAGGGTGCTCGAACAGCGCGGGTTCGAAGGCGGCGCCCCGCGGGCAGCCGCCCGCTGTCCCCGTCATGGCGGCCCTGGCGGTGCAGAAGGACGTGCCCGTGCAGCTGCGCGCCATCGGGATGGCGGAGGCGTACTCCGCGGTGTCCGTCAAGACGATGGTGAACGGGCAGATCGTGAAGGTGGGGTTCCGGGAAGGGCAGGACGTGAAGAAGGGGGACCTCATCTTCGTCATCGACCCCCGGCCCTACGAAGCGGCGCTGATGACGGCCGAGGCGAACCTGGCCAGGAATCTCGCCCTGAAGGAGAACGCGGAAAAGGACGTCAAGCGATACGTCTATCTGATCGAAAAGGACCTGGTCCCCAAGCAGCAGTTCGACCAGGTGGTTTCCAATGCAGCCGCCCTGGCCGCCGCGGTCAACGCCGACAACGCCGCGGTGGAGAACGCGCGGGTACAGCTCAGCTACTGCTACATCCGGTCCCCCATCGACGGGCGCACCGGGACCCTCTTCATCAAGGAAGGGAACGTCGTCAAGGCGAACGACTCGACCCTTGTCACGATCAACCAGGTCACCCCCATCTACATCACCTTCTCCGTCCCGGAGCAGTACCTGGCCGGGATACGGAAATACCGGGAGGCCCGGACGCTGGGGGTGGAAGCCGTGATCCCGGGACAGGAAGATCAACCCGTCCGGGGAGCGCTCACCTTCATCAGCAACGCGGTCGACAACGCCACCGGGACGATCCAGCTCAAAGGGACGTTTCCCAACCAGGACCGGCGGTTATGGCCGGGGGGATTCGTGAACGTCACGCTGATCCTCGCCACGAAGCCCAAAGCCGTCCTCGTGCCGGCTTCCGCGGTGCAGACCGGGCAGAGCGGGCAATATATCTTCGTGGTGCGTCCGGACCTGACGGTGGAGTCCCGCCCCGTCGTCACCGGGGAGACGGGCGCCGGCGAAACCGTCATCGAGAAAGGGGTCCAGGCGGGCGAGCGCGTGGTGACCGACGGGCAGCTGCGCCTCGTCCCGGGCTCCCGGGTGGAGATCAAGGCGGGACTCGGCGGGTAAGGGAACGGCGATGACCGAGCTCTTCATACGTCGTCCCGTGATGACGACCCTGGTGATGCTGGCGATCCTCCTGTTCGGCATCCTCGGGTACCGGCAGCTGCCGGTGAGCGACCTCCCCAACGTGGACTTCCCGACGATCCTGGTCACGGCGAACCTTCCGGGGGCGAGCCCGGAGACGATGGCCTCTTCCGTGGCAACCCCGCTGGAGAAGCAGTTCTCCACCATCGCCGGGGTGGACTCGATGAACTCCAGCAGCGGGCTGGGGCTCACCCAGATCACCCTCACCTTCGCCCTGGACCGGAACATCGACGCCGCCGCCCAGGACGTCCAGGCGATGATCACAAAGGCCGCCCCGCAGCTTCCCCCCGGCATGCCGACGCCTCCCTCCTACCAGAAAGTCAACCCCGCGGACCAACCCGTCCTCTACATGGCCCTCCACTCCACGACGCAGCCCCTTTCGACGGTGGACGAATACGCGCAGACGTTCATCGCCCAGCGGATCTCCATGGTGACCGGAGTCGCCCAGGTCCAGGTCTTCGGCTCCCAGAAATACGCCGTGCGGGTCCGGGTCGACCCGGACGCCCTGGCCGCCCGCGGCGTGGGGATCGACGAGGTGAAAAACGCGATCGAACAGGGGAACGTGAATCTCCCCACCGGAGTCCTCCAGGGTCCCCGGCAGGCATTCACGGTGGAGACCGCCGGCCAATTGATGGACGCGGCCGCCTACCGTCCCCTTGTCGTGGCGTACCGGAACGGCTCCCCCGTGCGCCTGCAGGACCTGGGACAAGTCGTGGACAGCGTGGAGAACGACAAGGTGGCGAGCTGGTACAACGACACCCGCGCCATCGTCCTGGCCATTCAGCGCCAGCCGGGCACCAACACGGTGGAGGTGGTGAACAGCATCCGGGCGCTCCTTCCCGTCCTTCGCGCCCAGATCCCCGCGTCCGTGGACCTCGCCATCCTCTACGACCGGTCCGCCTCGATCCGGGACTCGGTGAGAGACGTCAAGTTCACCCTGTTCCTTGCCGTCTGCCTGGTCGTCCTGGTGATCTTCCTGTTCCTGCGGAACCTCTCCGCCACGATCATTCCCAGCCTTGCCCTGCCGTTTTCCATCGTGGGTACCTTCGCCGTCATGTACCTGCTGGGGTACAGCCTGGACAACCTCTCCCTGATGGCGCTGACCCTGGCGGTCGGGTTCGTGGTGGACGACGCCATCGTCATGCTCGAGAACATCGTCCGGCACATGGAAGGGGGGGAGGGGGTCCTCGAGGCGGCCCTCAAGGGGTCGAAGGAGATCGGGTTCACGATTCTTTCGATGACCCTGTCCCTGGCTGTCGTCTTCCTCCCCGTGATGTTCATGGGCGGGGTCGTGGGCCGGCTGCTCCACGAGTTCGCCGTGACGATCGGGGCGGCGATTCTGGTCTCGGGGTTCGTCTCCTTGAGCCTGACGCCGATGCTGTGCAGCAGGTTCCTGCGGCCGCATGCTTCGGTACGGCACGGCCGCCTCTACCTGGCATCGGAGAAGGTGTTCAACGGCATGGTCTCCGTGTACGACCGGACGCTCACGCGGGTCCTGCGGCACCGCCTGGCGACGGTCCTCCTTTCCTTTATCCTGCTGGCGGCCACGGTTTACCTGTTCATCGTGATCCCGAAGGGGTTTCTCCCGAACGAGGATACCGGGGCGATCTTCGGCTTCACCGAGGCGGCCCAGGGGATCTCCTTCGACGACATGGCGCGGCACCAGCAGGCGGTCTCCACCGCCGCCCGCACCGAGCCGGGCCTCCGTTCCGCCATGTCGAGCATCGGGCCGAGCGGTCCGAACATCGCCTCCAACTCCGGCCGGATCTTCCTGATGCTCAAGCCCCGGGAGGAACGGAAGAGCGCCGACGAGATCATCCAGGATCTGCGGCCGAAGCTGGCCGCGATCCCCGGGATCCGCGCCTTCCTGCAGGTCCTCGCCCCGATACGGATCGGGGGGCAGCTGACGAAGAGCCAATACCAGTTGACGCTCCAGAGCCCGGACACCGACGAACTCTACCGGTTGGCTCCCGTCCTCGAGGCGAAGATGCGGGAGATCCAGGGTTTGCAGGACGTGACGAGCGACCTGCAGATCGCGAACCCCCAGATCAACGTCGCCATCGACCGGGACAAGGCGAAGGTAAGGGGGCTCTCCGCCCAGCAGATCGAGGACGCGCTCTTCAGCGCCTACGGGACCCGGCAGATCTCGACGATCTTCACCCCCACGAACACGTACAAGGTGATCCTGGAGCTTTTGCCCCGCTTCCAGGAAGACCCCGCCGCCCTTTCCCGGCTTTACGTGCGCTCCACCTCCGGCGCGTTGGTGCCGCTGGCCGCGGTGACGAAGAGGACCCCGGGCCTGGGCCCCCTGCTGGTGAACCACCTGGGGCAACTCCCCTCGGTGACGATCTCCTTCAACCTGAAGCCCGAGGTTGCCCTTGGCGATGCCGTGGGGGCGGTGGACAAGGTGACTCGCGCCACGCTTCCCGCCACGATCAGCACGAGCTTCCAGGGGACGGCCCAGGCGTTCCAGGCCTCGCTGAAAGGGCTTGGAATCCTCCTCCTGATGGCGATCCTTGTGATCTACATCGTCCTCGGAATCCTGTATGAAAGCTACATCCACCCCTTGACGATCCTTTCCGGGCTCCCCTCCGCGGGACTCGGAGCGCTGATGGCGCTCATGCTCTTCCGCATGGACCTGAACCTCTACGGCTTCGTCGGGGTGATCATGCTCGTGGGGATCGTGAAGAAGAACGCCATCATGATGATCGACTTCGCACTGGAAGCGGAAAGGAAGGAAGGGAAGAGCCCCCGGGAGGCGATCCACCAGGGATGCCTCGTCCGGTTCCGGCCCATCATGATGACCACGATGTCCGCCCTGATGGCCACCCTGCCGATCGCCGTCGGTTTCGGCACGGGGGCCGAAGCCCGGCGCCCCATGGGCATCGCCGTGGTGGGAGGGTTGCTCTTCTCGCAGCTGATCACCCTTTATCTGACGCCGGTCGTGTACCTCTATCTGGACGAGGTGCAGGGGTTCCTGCGCCGGCGGTTTGCTCGCTCCCGCCCAGGAGAGGTAGCGCACGGAGGCAACCCCGCCTCGGCGACGGATTCCTAGCGGGCTAAAGCGAACGCAGGACCGCACGCACCCCGGTTTCGAACTCCGGATCCAAGTAGTCGAAGATCGGCCTGCCTTCGAGGTCCCGGAGCGCCAGCTCCTCGCTGTAGCGGAGCGCGATGTCCGCGGATAACGCTTTCTCGGACAGCTGACGCCGCAGGGCGTCCAGGTTCCCGGGCCGGACCTTGTTGGCCACGATGCGGACGCTCCGGATGACCAGCGCCGGAGCCATGCCGAGGATCCGTTTCGCCGTTTCCACGGAGCGCATGCCCGCCTCGACGACAATCAGCAGGAGGTCCACCTCCTCGACGACGGCCCTTCCGAACGCCTCGAGCCCCGCCTCCAGGTCGAGGATCACCGACTCGTCCTTTTCCAGGACGAGCTTTCGGACGAGCGCCCGCACAAAGGCGGTCTGGGGGCAGAAACATCCCTCCCCGCCGGTCTCGATGGTCCCGACGGGCAGGAGAGAGACACGGTCGGAGCATTTCAGCGTGTGCGTTCCGGGGATGTCCGACACCCTGGGGTTCAGGATGAACATTCCTCCCGGCGTGCCGGTCGAGCCGGTCCTTTCCGCGATGAGGTCTTTCCTCTCCACGAGGGGAGGCGCGCCGCCGGAGGGAATCCCCAGGGCGTTCGCGAGATTGGGGTCGGAGTCGAGATCGACCAGCAGGACTTTCTGGCCGTCCTCCGCAAGGATCTTCGCCAGCAGGACGGAAACCGTGGTTTTGCCGGAGCCGCCCTTGCCGGCCACGGCGATTTTCAGGCCCATGAAAGGCTTCGCGAGGCCAGGAGCGGGGCAAGCCCAAGGTCGAGCCTGCCCTGAAGCAGCATGCCCAGGTCCCCCGGGGGAAATTTCTTGAGGACCGCGGGCACAAGCCCCCTCAAGTCCTCCGGGTCTCCGACGAGCTGGAGCCCGATCACCACCTGGCCTTCCAGGGTCACGCGCGCGAAGCTCCTGCCCGCGGTGAAATCGGCCTGGTCGCTCCCGTCGATGTCCCCGATGCGCGCGGCGATGACGGGATCGAGCTTCACGATATTTCCGATGAAGGAGGGCGGGCAGACGGCTTTCCGTCCGGCGATGTTTCTTGCGGCAACCTCTCCCTGCGCCCTTGCGTTGACGACCAGCTGTCCGACGTCCCTTCTCCCGGTGATGGTCTCGAACCGGACGACGTCGCCCGCGGCGTAGATCCCGGGCTCCCGCGTTTCCATGGTAGGGGCGACGGGGATGCCCTCCGGGTCCCCGAGCCTGCTATCCAGGAACGCGGTGTTCGGCTCCACGCCGGTCGCGATTGCCACGACGTCGCAAGGGAGGGTCGTGCCGCCTGCGAGGTGGATCTCTCGCGCGGCCTCCCCGTCGACGGAGACGGAATCGATGTGGGCCCCCGTGTAGAACCGGAGATGGCGCCGTGTCGAAAGAACGGGATGAAGCCTTGCCGCCACGTCCGCCTGGAGCATGGTCGTCAGGATCCCGGGGCCGATCTCGATGACGGACACCGTAACGCCCGTTTCCTTCAGCGCCTCGGCGAGCAGCATCCCGACCCTGCCCGCGCCGATGATGGCGATGCGGGCGGCGCCCGCATCCAGGAGATTCCTCAGCGCAAGCGCGTCCACCATGCGTTTCATGGTGATGACGTTCCCGCACCGCGCAAGGAGCCCTTTCAGGCTTTCGGGGACCCAGGCCTTCGCCCCCGTGGCGATCAGCGCCTTGTCGAACTCCACCGTCTCCCGGTTTGCGAGCAGGGCGGTCCTTTTATTTACGGACAGTTTTTCGACCTTGGCGCCGGCCTTGCAGGTCACTCCAAGGGAAGCGTAGCCGGCGGGGTCGAAGAGGTGAAGGTCGGCAGGCTCCTTCCTGCCGGCGGCGAGCTCGGGAAGAAGGTGCGGGCAGTAGGCCGGGCAGCTTTCCGCGGAGACCATCGTGACGGAAAGCCCCTTTTCCCGCGCCAGGCTCTTTGCGGCCTGGAGGCCTGCGTACCCGTTTCCGACGATGACGACTCGCTCCATTCGATGGCTTTCCGGTTTCCTCGTTCTTCAGGGGAGCGGGAGCCCGAGCGCCTGCCGCTTCGCCCGGATGTGCGCGATGATCCCGGTCGCGGCTTTCTCGGGGTCCGTTTCGACCAGCACCTTCCCTCCATTGATGCCGGGCAGCGTTTCGGTCAATAGCCCGATCGCGAACGGGCTTCCAAAAACCCTGGGCGGAGGGGCAACGTGGACCAGGATCCCCGCCGCCAGGAAGAAGCTGCCGATGGAGATGGCCTTTTCGGTGATGAACTCGGGGGCGGAGCCGGCCACAGGGAGCTGGCTGATTTCGATGCCGATCTTCCCGGCCAGCACGGCAAGGAGGTCGTAGATCCGGGAGTTGTCGACGCACGAGCCCATGTGCAGGACCGGCGGGAGCGGAGCGCCCAGCCCCGCCGCCTTTCCCAGGGCCGTGAGAACTTTCTTCAGTTTCTCCCCGGCATATTTCTCCGTGGCCTCGCCGGTCAAAAATCCGGCGTGGGCCAGGATGTGGTTCACGCATCCGGTGGTGACGATGAGGACGTTGTGAAGGAGGAGCTCGGCGGCCATCCTCTCCGTCATCGAGGAGGTCCGCAGTTTCGGGTTCGGACAGCCGACGATCCCGACCGCGCCCAGGATGTCCCCCGAGGCGACGGCGTCGACCACGGGCGCCAGCGGGTCCTGAGCGTTGGCGGCGGACAGCACGGAGACCAGCGCCTCCACGGAGATCCCCGTCAGCATCTTCGCGCTTGCCCGGGGGATGCAGGTCGAAAGGCCGGCGGTTTTTCTCTCCTTGAACCCCGCGATGCCGTGCCGGAGGATCTCCTTCGCGCGCTCGTCGGCCGTTTCCGGCTCGAATTCGACGTGGATGGCGTCCGGGTTCCTGACGAACGGCACGGTCGTGATGAACCGCGTCTTGTGGCACTTCGCGATCGCCGTAAGGCCCGGCCAGATGCACTGCATGTCCACGACCATCGCGTCGATGGCGCCGGTCGTGAGGAACAGTTCGGCCTGGGCCAGGTGGCCGGCGTAGGAGGCGCCGGACCGCATGGCGAGCTCGTTGCCGATACAGCAGACGCCCACTACGTTGATGCCGTCCGCCCCCGCGACCTTCGCCTCGGCTTCCATCTTGTCCGCCCACTCCACCAGCTTGGAGGCCAGGATCGGATTGTGCCCGTGGCAGGCGATATTGACGGAGCCGTCCCGGATCACCGCGTAGTTGGCGGAGACCACCTTCGGGGACGGGGTGCCGAAGAGGATGTCGGAGAGGTCGGTCGCCATCATCAGCCCGGCGAAGTTGTCCACGATCCCCATTCGGAGGGTGGCGAGCCACAGGTTCAGCGGGTCCGCGTCGTTCCCCATCGAGGTCCGGTGCATCGCGGTCTCGATCTCGTTGTGCGGGTTCGAGACGATGAGCCCGAGCTTTTCCCACTTGTCGTATTCCTTTCGGGTCGCCCGCGCCCGGATCCAGTTCATCGGCTTGCCGTCCTGCCGGCCGAAGTCCTCGAGCGCCTTATGGGCGACATCCCCGGCGATGGACTGCCCGGTCCTGCCGTCCGTTTGTATCCCGAGCCGGCTCGCGACGGAGAGCAGCTTCGCCTCGTCCCGGACCGCATAGCCCGGCGCCTTCCCTTCCGCGACCGCAAGGAGCAGCAGGGCCAGCTCCCGCGCGTGCCCGGCATGCGAGGACGCGCCGCCGACGGCCGCCCGGAGGAAGTTCCTCGCCACGATGACGTCGGCGTCCGCCCCGCAGACCCCCAGTTTCGGGCCGTTGTCGAACGGGTCGATCCGGCAGGGGCCCAGGTAGCACAGGACGCAACAGGTGCCCAGCTCGCCGAACCCGCACTGCGGCATCATTTTCTTCAGGCGGTCGATCCCCAGCTGGAGGTTCTCCTTCTCCGCCTTCCGGAAGAGTTCCAGGTCGCCGGGATTCTCGTATCCGGTCCTTCTCGTCTTGTCATCCACGGGCCATCTCCTTCCGCATCGTTAAAATGAGTTCGAGGGAAGACCGCTTGAGCGAGGCGCCAGCGCCCGCACCGGCCAGGGCGGCAGCCTCCCGCGCGGCGGTATCCGAGATTTTCGTTGCGGCGATCTCGTCGAAGTCGGCAAACGAGAGGGCCCGGGTGGGGCAGCCGGAGGCGCAGGCGGGCGCCAGCCCCTCACGGATCCGGTCCCGGCAGCCGTCGCATTTGTATGCCTTCTTCCGGTCGAAGGAGAGCCGGACGGCGCCGTACGGGCAGACGAGCAGGCAGGTGAAGCATCCGATGCACTTTTCCTCGCGGACCTGGACCGTCCCGGTGGGGCCGTCCTCCTCGATGGCGCCCACGGGGCACGCGAGGAGGCAGGGGGCGTTTTCGCAGTGGACGCAGCGGACGGGGACGTTGAGGCCCGGCGCCCAGGAGACGCGGACTCGGGTGAGGGAAGGCGGGGATTCGAAGATGGCGGAATACAGACTGCCGGAACGGGAGTGGGCGACGGAGCACTGGACTTCGCAGGTCCGGCAGGCGGTGCATTTCAGCGGGTCGAGGGCGACTTTTTTCATCTCTGTGCTTCCCCCTTCTTCGCCGGCATGGGTGGGACGGGAGGTGCGGATGTTTCCATGGTCGCAGGACGGCGTACCGGTGTCAAACGTATTGAAGACGTATTGAAGACGTACGTATTGAAGGCGTATTGAAGGCGGGCCCGCGGGGTTTCTTCAGCGGGTGATGCGATCCTCCAATGGAGGCTCGGAAGTCATGTAGGTCAGGAACACCACGAGGAAGAGAGAAAACACCGCGGAGCCGGAAACCTTGAGCAATGCGCCGAGGGGATAGAATTCCCCCATCTTGAGCAGGACGGCCCCCGCCGCGGCCAGCCCCACCATGGGCAGGATCCACTGGTTGAGGTACCTCCCCAGGTCGGTCACCTGGGAAAGCACGGGGTGCGGAACCTTTTTCTCGAGAACCGCCAGGAGCTCCACGACGACTCCCTCGACGAGGATGATTCCCGACAGGATGGCCAGCAGCATGTAGAGTCTCACAACCTGCCTCCGGTGGTTCGTTGGTTGCCGTCCGCAAAAACCATGGCGATGCCATCAACTTAACGGCAGACGGGAGGAAAATATTCAATACGGCGTCCGGCGATGCGATGGAATCGCCGCCGCCGGTTCTTCCCACGACGCTTTTCTATAGACTTCTCCGGGACCGCAAAGGTTTCCTGCCCGGTTCCAATTTTCCGCGGGAGAATTTCCTTGCCTCGCCGGATTGCCCGTGATATCCATACCTCCACATCCGAATATCCCATAAGGGGAAACGATGTTTTCCAAGACCACCCGGTACGCCTTATGGGTCCTTGTCGCCCTCGCGGAATCCTCCCCCGGCGGCTATTTTCAGTCGCGGGGGATGGCAAAGCGTCTCCGCATCCCCGGGCCGTACCTGGCAAAGGTCCTGTACACGCTCTCGAAAAATGACGTGGTGGAGTCCGTGCGCGGAAGAATGGGGGGATACCGCCTCAAGCAGCCCGCCGGAAATCTCTCGCTGAAGACATTACTCGAGATCTTCGAGCCGGAGTCGTTCGCCCCCGTCTGCATCATCGGGAACCCCGATTGCCCCGGCGCCTCCTGCCGGCGGCACCGGGTGTGGCAGAAAATGCAAAGCAACTTCATCGAGACGATGGAAGGGACCACGATCGTCGACATCTCCTGAGGGGAGCTGCCGGAAGGAGCGGGAATGCCAGAGACCGATCCCAGCGTGACCGCAACCTTCGAGGTACGGGTTCCGGACCGGGGGTACTGGAAGGAGCAGATCTGCTGCCAGTACGCCTGCCCTGTCGGGACGGACGCAAGGGGGTATATCCGGGCGATCGCGGCGGGCGATTACCGGCGCGCCTACCTGGTTGCGCGAGGTCCCAATCCTCTTGCCTCGATGTGCGGAAGGGTGTGCGGCGCCCCCTGCGAGGCGGCCTGCCGCCGGGGGAAGATCGACGCCCCGGTCTCGATCCGGGCGCTCAAACGATTTGCCTGTGGGCAGTACGGCCCCGAATCCCCAGGGTTTGATGGCGATGAAGTCATCGCCGCGGTCGGCGGGATGGATGATCCTGAATCCGGGGGGCCCGAGGAGATGGCGGCCCTCGTGCGCGGGAGCGTCCGGGGACGGTTCGTCCCCGCCGCCGGGGAAAAGGTGGCGATCGTCGGATCGGGGCCGGCCGGGCTGGCAGCGGGGCACGACCTGGCCCTTTTAGGCTTCCGGCCCACGATCTTCGAGTGGGAGCCGGTCCCCGCAGGCATGCTTCACCTGGGCGTCCCCCCCTACCGCCTGCCGCGCGACCTGATCCGGAAGGAAATCGCCGTCATCGAGGCGCTGGGTGTCTCCATCCGCTGCGGGGTGAAGGTGGGGCGGGACGTCGGGTTCGACGATCTCCTCGAGGAGTTCGCCGCGGTCCTGATCGCGGTGGGGGCAAAGCGTTCGCGAAAACTTGCGATTCCCGGCGCGGAAGGGGCAGGGGTCCTGGGAGGCGTGGATTTCCTCCGCAGCGTCTCCCTCGGAGAGCCGGTCCCGCTGGGCCGGAGGGTCGTTGTGATCGGGGGGGGGTCCGTGGCGTTCGACGTCTCCCGGACGGCGATACGGCACGAGGAGGTCGACGTGTCGCGGACCGCCTTGCGCCAGGAGGGGGTGCGGGAGGTTTCCCTTTGCTGCCTGGAGTCGCTCCAGGAGATGCCGGCCGATCCCGTGGAGATCAGCGAGGGGGAAGAAGAGGGGATCCGCCGGTTCAACCGGGTGGGGCCGCTGGAGATCCTGCTCGACGGCGAGGGGCGCGTCCGGGAGGTGGTCTTCCAGAAAGTGCTCTCGGTGTTCGACGAGGCGGGGCGGTTCTCCCCCCGGTTCGATGCCGGCGAGCAGCTGGCCTTGCAGGCGGACACGGTGATCCTTGCCATCGGCCAGGTGATGGACCTTTCGTTCCTTTCCCCCGGTCGGGACGGCATCGCGCTGACCGAGCGGGGGCTCCTCCAGGTGGACCTGGAGACGCTTTCCACGACGAACCCGAAGGTTTTTGTCGCGGGAGACGCCGCCTACGGCACGCGCCTGATGATCGACGCGATCGCCAGTGGGAAGAAGGCGGCCCGCTCGATCTACCGGAGGGTGACGGGCAGGGATCTCGTCCCCGGGGCGGTCGAGGCCCACCTGGTCCTCGACCGGTTCGGGCGGGAGGCAGGGTACGAATCGGTGCCGCGCAAGCCGGTCCCGGTCGCACCCGTGGACGAGCGCATGGGAAGGATCGACCACCCCGTGGAAACCGGGTACGGACGGGGGGACGCGGAGGCGGAGGCGAGCCGCTGCCTGGATTGCGGCGTGAACACGATCTTCGACTCGGAGCGGTGCATCCTCTGCGGGGGCTGCGCCGACGTCTGCCCCACGCTGTGCCTGAAACTCGTGCCCCTGGAGGAACTGTCCCTGCCGCCCGGGGCGCGGGAAACGCTTTGCGGCGGAGACCCGGCGGAGAAGTGGTCCGCGATCATCAAGGACGAGGACCGGTGCATCCGGTGCGCCAACTGCGAGAGGCGCTGCCCGGTGGACGCGATCACCATGGAACGTTACACGTTCCGGGAGGAATGGCGATGTCCGTAGACGATCGGAGCAAGGCACTCGGCCGCAGGGACCTTCTCTCCCTGGCGGCATGGGGAACGTTCTGCACCTCGCTGGCGACGGCGCTCGTGGGGATGTTCCGCCTCCCCAAGCCGTCGGTCATCCCCGACCCGTCCCTGAAGGTCAAGGTCGGCCCGCCGGGCTTGATCCCGGAGCTGGAATACCGCAACGTGGCCGGGCGCAACATTTTCGTATCCCGGGGGGAGGAAGGGGTCTTCGCGATCTCGGCGGTTTGCACCCACCTGGGGTGTATCGTGGCTCCCGTTCCCGCCGGTTTCAACTGCCCCTGCCATGGCTCCCGCTTCGACGCCCTCGGGCGCATCATCGGAGGGCCGGCGCCCCGGGGACTGGACTGGCTCAAGGTGACGAAGGCGCCCGACGGGGAGCTCGTGGTGGACGAAGGAGAGCCGGTGCCTCCTGGCACGTACCTGAAGGTCTGAAGGGGAAAGGAGAGAAGTGGTGGGGGCCTGGAAAGAGTACGTAGCCAACCTCAGAGGGGTCCCCCGGGCGGTGTGGCACAGCCTCGTTCGCCAGGGTCCGCCGGTGACCGACCGTTCCCGCGCCGAAGCGGTCTTCCAGAACCTGTTCCTGCATATCCACAGCACGCGGATCCACCGGTGGAGCCTTCGCTGGTCGTACACGATGGGGCTCGGACTCATCTGCGCCGCCTCGTTCCTGCTCCTGACGGTGACCGGCCTGCTCCTCATGTTCTATTACAAGCCGTCCACCGTGCTGGCCTACCAGTCGATCAAGGACATCCATTACGTCGTCCCCACCGGCCGGTTCATGCGCAATATCCACCGCTGGGGCGCCCACCTGATGGTGATCGCCGTGCTGCTCCACATGGCCCGGGTCTTCTATACCTCCTCCTACAGGAAGCCCCGGGAGATGAACTGGCTGTTCGGCCTCGTGCTTCTTGTCCTGACGCTCGGCCTTTCGTTCAGCGGATACCTGCTTCCCTGGGACCAGCTCGCCTACTGGGCCGTGACGATCGGCGCCAACATCGCCCAGTCTCCGAGGGAGCTGACGGATGCCATCGGGATCACCCGGTACGTCGACATCGGCGGACTCCAGAAGACACTCCTCCTCGGCTCCCGTTCCGTGGGGGAGGACGCCCTGATCCGGTTCTATGTCCTGCACGTCTTCTTCCTTCCCCTTCTGATGGCGGCGTTCATGGGGCTGCACTTCTGGCGGATCCGGAAGGACGGCGGCCTGTCGCGCCCCGCGGACGCCGACGAAAGGCTCGGGCCTCCAGGGGAGGACGTAACACCCGTTTTCTCCCAGGCGCCGAAGAAAAGCTACGGCCTCATGGCGGTGGTGCGGGGGACGGGCCCCAACGTGGGCCGGGGGCCGGAGAACACGCTCCCCTCCTGGCCTCACCTCATGACCGCGGAGGCGGCCGTCTTCATGTTCACGATGGCGGTCACCGTCGCGCTTTCCTTCTTCCTGGACGCTCCGTTGAAGGAGATGGCCAACCCGCTGGTGCCGGAGAACCCCGCAAAGGCTCCCTGGTATTTCCTCGGGCTCCAGGAGATCGTCTCCTTCTCCGCGTTCGCGGGCGGGGTGCTGATTCCCATGGTCACCCTCCTCGGGCTTTCCCTCATTCCCTACCTGGACCGCGAGACCGAGGGAGTCGGGGTCTGGTTCGGGGCGGCTTACCGGGGCCGGGAGGTCGCATTCCGGTCCGCTGTCTTCGGGCTCGCCGCGGTGATCGCCGTGGAGGCGTTCGCCATCCGGTTCGGTTGGCTCCGCAGCTGGTACCCCGGGATCCCCCAGATCGTCATCACCTTCTTCAACCCGGGGACAGTCCTTGCATTCCTCTACGTGGCGTATTCCGTCTGGATCATCCGCAGGGAAAACAGCACGCGACTGGGCGCCATCGCGATCTTCACCTGCTTCCTGGCCGGATTCATCGTCCTTACCCTGGTCGGAACCTATTTCCGGGGGCCCAACTGGGAGTTCTTCTGGTCTCCCTCCCGTTGGCCGGTCCATTAGAGGGGGCGGCATGAAGAAACTCCTGCTTGCCTCGAGCCTGGTCACTCTCCTGTTCCTCGTCGCCTCCGGGCTTTCCGAGAACGTCTTCGTCCCGTGGAAGAAGTACCAGAAGGAGTATTCGCTGCTCCTGGCCGGGCGCGCGAAAGATCCGCAGCAGAAGCGGGAGGCGCGGGATGCCCCGATCGAGCTGCACCAGATCGTGGTGCCGGACCTGGGCGCATTCGACCGGTGCGTCACCTGCCACCGTGGGATGGACAACCCCGTGATGGCCGGCGCCCCGAACCCGTTCCGCCCGCACCCCGGCAACATCCTGAAGATCCACCCGCCGGAGCGGTTCGGATGCACGATCTGCCACCGGGGCCAGGGGGCGGCAGTGAACTTCCCGGAGGCCAAGGCGATAGACGCCAACTGGGACTTCCCCCTGCTTCCCCGGGAGCTGGTGGAGTCGTCCTGCGGGATCTGCCACGACCCGAAAGCGATGGAGAAGGCGGGGGCGCCCGTCCTGGCGGAAGGCGCCCGTCTGTTCGAGGAGAAGGGGTGCCACGGTTGTCATCGGCTGGGGGGACTCGGCGGGTCCCTCGGCGCGGCGCTGGACTCCGCGGGGCTGAAGACCAGGCACCAGCTGGTCATGGCGAACCTCCACGGGGAAAGAACCACCTACCGGTGGCTGGACCTGCATTTCAAGGACCCGCAGGGGATCGTCGCGGAGAGCCTCATGAAGCCGGACTACCCCACGGACGAGGAGGCGCGCGCTCTCACCGTCTTCATGCTCTCGCTCCAGGCGGAACGGGAACTACCGGACCGGGCGGTGGCGAGGGACCGCCACCGGCTCCTTTCCCAGGGGCACGATCACGGGGAGCGGGACGGTCGCACGCTTTACGATCGCCTGTGCCGTGTGTGCCACGGGGAAGGGACCCTCGGGGTCTTCGACAAGCACCTGGGGCGGTTCGTCCCGGCGATCCGCAATCCCGCATTCCTTGCGTCGGTGGACCGGGAGTTCCTGCGGGCCAACATCCTGACCGGGCGGCCGGGGACGCTCATGGCGGGCTTCGAGGGAGGGATGACCGAGGCCGACCTGGAAAAGTTGCTGGACTTCCTCGCGGGCGGCGCGGCGCTTCCGGAACGCCGCGCACCGACGCAGAGGAAGCTGACCGCGGGCGATGCCGGGCGCGGCGGGTCGATTTTCGCCCGCCAGTGCGCCGGCTGCCACGACCCCGGAGAGAAGGGCCAGGTCGCGCCGACCCTCTCCAGCCGGACCTTCCAGGAAAGGGCCGATGACGGGATGATTCTCGAGACGATTGCGAGGGGTCGCCCGGGGACCGCGATGGTCGCCTTTGCGGGGACCGGGGGCGCCGGGTTGACGAAGGAGGAACTGTCCGACCTCCTGGCCTACATCCGATCGCTTGCTCCGAGGAGGAAATGATGGGGGATGGAAAGATCACCCGGAGGCGGTTCCTCTGGATGTCCTCGCTGTCTGCCGCGGGGGCGATACTCGGCGCCTGCGGGACCGGGAAGGAGAAGCCTCCCGAGGTTTCGGGCTTCCGGTTCGACTACGACCCGATGCGGTCCTACCCCTACCGGGGGTGGGAGTCTCTCTACGACAAGCAATGGACCTGGGACAAGGTCGCCCGCTCGACCCATTCGGCCAACTGCACCGGTTCCTGCTCGTGGAAGGTATACGTGAAAGACGGGGTGATGCTGCGGGAGGAGCAGGCGTCCGATTACCCCAGGATCGGCAAGGACCTGCCCGATTACAACCCCCGCGGCTGCCAGAAGGGGGCGTGCTTCGTCGAATACGTTTACGGGGCGCAGCGGCTCCGGTTCCCCCTCATCCGGACCGGGAAGCGGGGAGAGGGAAAGTGGCGGCGCGCCTCCTGGGACGAGGCCCTGGAGCTGGTGGCGGGCAGGCTCCTGGAGAACGTGTACCGCTACGGGCCGGACACGAACACGTTCTTCAGCGTCATCCCCGCGATGAGCCCGGTGAGCTTCTGCGCGGGCTCCCGGCTCGCCCACTACCTCGGAGGGGTGTTTCTGTCCTTCTATGACTGGTACTGCGACCTGCCGCCGGGTGAGCCCCTGACGTGGGGGGTGCAGACGGAAGCGTGCGAATGCGCCGACTGGTTCAACTCGAAGATGATCGTCTTCTGGGGATCGAACGTCACCCAGACCCGCATCCCCGACGCCCATTTCGCCTTCGAGGCGAGGTACAACGGCGCGAAGATCGTGGGGATCTCCCCGGACTTCAACTCGAGCTGCACCCACGCCGATCTCTATCTGGGGATCGCCCCCGGAACCGACGCCGACTTGGCCCTCGGGGTCGCCCGCATCCTCGTGGAAGAGAATCTCTACGACGGCCCCTACATCCGGGAACAGACCGACCTGCCGCTCCTGGTGGTGGAGAAGACAAGGAGGTTCCTGCGGGAATCGGACCTGGAGGAGGACGGGAACGACTCGGTCTTCTACTTCTTCGACGAAAAGGAGGGGGACGTCCGGAAGGCCCCCGGCTCGATGGGGTCGCCGGTCCGGTCGATCGGCCTTTCCGGGGCGGTGCCTGCGCTCACGGGGAGATACGTCGTGTCCGGCCGGAAGGGGGAGAAGATCACGGCGGTCCCGGTGTTCGAGATGCTGCGCAAAATCCTGAACCGTTATCCGCTGAAGGAGGTGGCCCGGCGGACCGGCCTTTCCCCGAGGGACATCGTCGCCTTCGCGCGCGACATGGGGACGCGCAAGCCCGCGATGATCATCCACGGCGCGGGGACCAACCACTGGTTCCACAACGACCTGATCAACCGGGCCATAATGCTCCTCGTGGCGCTCACCGGGAACGTGGGGAAGAACGGCGGCGGCTTCAACCATTACGTGGGTCAGGAACGGATCTGGCCCGAGGAGGGGTTCAAGAAGCTCGCCTTCCCGGAGGGGGGGAAGAAGCAGCGGTTCCAGAACACCACCTTGTGGACCTACGTCCACTCCTCGAACCGGGACGAGCACCGGTACAACGGCAAGCGGATCGAGGAGTATATCGAGGAGAGCGTCGCCAAGGGGTGGATGCCTCTGTATCCGCGCAATCGGAAGCAGAAGCCAAGATCCCTGATCGTCTGGCGGGCGAACTACCTGAACCAGGCCAAGGGGAACGAGAAGATCCTCCCGTCGCTCTGGAGCGATCTCGACCTGATCGTGAACGTCAACTACCGGATGGACACGACCGCCCTCTACTCCGACGTCGTGCTCCCGGCCTCGAGCTATTACGAGAAGACCGACCTGAACACGACCGACTGCCATTCCTTCATCCATCCGTTCTCGAAGGTCCTCGATCCGCTGTTCGAGAGCCGCACCGACTGGGACATCTTCTCCGCGCTGGCGAAAAAGATCGAAGAAATCGCCCTCCGGCGGAAGCTCGCGGCGTACAGGGACGAGGAGTTCGGCTGGACGCGGGACTTCACGACGTTCCACCGGCAATGGTCCGGGGACGGGAAGATCGGGACAGACGAGGCGGCGGCGGATTTCATCCTGGCCAACTCCGAGGAGACCAAGGGAATGACGTTCGCCGGCCTTCAGGCGCGCCCCTTGCGGTTCGTCAACACGGACCCGCATGTGTGGAACTCCGACGTGGAGGAGGGGATCGCCTATACCCCTTTCAAGCACCAGGTGGAGAAGAAGAAGCCGTGGCGCACGCTCGTGGGCAGGCAGCAGTTCTACATCGATCACTCCTGGTTCCTGGACCTGGGCGAGGAGCTGCCCGTATCCAAGGAGCAGGTGACCGACCCATACCCGCTTTACTGGAACACCCCCCACGGCCGCTGGTCGATCCATTCCACCTGGAGGGACAACCGGTACATGCTCCGGCTCCAGCGGGGGATGCCGATTGCCTACCTGAACCCGCAGGACGCGGCGGCCCGCGGCATCGCCGACAATGACTGGATCCGGATCCACAACCACATCGGGTTCTGCGTCGTCCGTGCGAAGATCCTGCCGGGCGAGCCGCGGGGCCGGGTGACCATGTACCACGGCTGGGAGAAATTCCTGGGCTTCCAGCAGGGGGGATGGCAGTCCCTCACCTATATCAAGATCAAGCCGACCCAGCTCATCGGGAAGTACGGCCACGTCAACTTCCGGCTCAACTACTGGGGACCGACGGGGAACAACCGGGACGTGAAGGTGGAAGTGGAGAAGGCGAAAATCTGAGGCGCGGAGAGGCCTAGATGGCGAAGACCCAATACGCGATGGTGATGGACCTGAACAAGTGCCTGGGATGCCAGACCTGCACCGTCGCGTGCAAGAAGCTTTGGACCGACCTGGACGGCATGGACTATATGTACTGGAACAACGTCGAGACCCGTCCCGGGAAAGGATACCCTGCCGGCTGGACGACGGCGGGGGGAGGGTTCGCCGGCGGGCAGCCGATCCCCGGGGAGATCCCGCCGCTCGAGAAGTACGGGGTTCCCTTCGAATACGATTACTCCCAGCGCCTCTTCGAGGGGAAGGGGAAGCCGGTGATGCCCCACGTCGACCCTTCGTTCGCCCCCAACTGGGAGGAGGACGTGGGGGAGAACGACCGGGGGGAGAATTTCTATTTCTACCTTCCCAGGATCTGCAACCACTGCACTCACCCGGCCTGTCTCGAAGCGTGCCCCCGCAAGGCGATCTACAAGCGGGAAGAGGACGGGCTCGTCCTGATCGACCAGGAGCGGTGCCGGGGATACCGCCAGTGCGTGCGCGCCTGCCCGTACAAGAAGATCTACATGAACGAGGTGGCGGGAGTCTCCCAGAAGTGCATCTTCTGCTACCCGAGGCTCGCCAAGGGGACCCCGAACGCGTGCGCGAAGCAGTGCCCCGGGCGGTTGCGGTTCGTGGGGCTCCTGGGAGACCCGGAGTCTCCCGTCCACAAGCTGGTCCGGAGGTACAAGGTGGCGCTCCCGCTGCTGCCCGGGAAAGGGACGGGCCCCAATGTGTACTATGTCCCTCCCTTCAACCCTCCGAGGCGGGGGAGTGCCGGGAAGGGGCTTCTCGAGGACCCGAGGATTCCGTGGAAAACGCTCACGGACCTGTTCGGAACAAGGGTAAAGGAAGTGGCGGAGCGCCTGGAGGCGGAATTGAAGATCGCCCAGTCGGGGGGGAAGAGCGAGGTCCTGCAACTGCTCATCGGCCGGGATGACTCGGTCCGCTACCGGATTCCCGCCCCCGCCGGGCCCGGAAGATGACAGGAGGTTTCCCCGATGCGTTGCGCTAAATCCCTCACGATACCGGTTTTCCTCCTGGCGCTGGCCTTGCCGGCCCGGGCCGATTTTCTCCTCGAGGCGGGCAGGAACACTCCCCTCCTCATGAACCGGACCCCCGCCCTGTTCCTCACGGATCCGGCCGGCCCGAAAGCGGACCCGAAGGCGCACGCTCGCGCGCAGGTGGACGGGAAAACCCTGCGGGTAACGCTTTCCTGGGAGGATCCGACCGAGGATGCAGTGGCTGGAGCGAAGAGGGCAGCGTACGGCGGCGACGCCATCTACAAGAAGCCCACGGCGAGGACCGATCTCTTCGGGGACGCCGCGGCGCTGATGCTCCCGGCGGAAAAGGGGGGCCGTGCTCCCGGGATCATGATGGGGGATCCCGCCAGGGAGGTCCGGATCCTCCTGTGGCGGGCGGGGACGGGAGTGGAGACGCTTCGAGGCCGCGGCCGCGGGACCGTGGAGAAGGCGCGGAATGCCTCGGGGCTATCGGCCGTCCAGGCGCGGAACGGGAGCCGGCGGCAGGTAACGTTCACGGTCGAGGATTTCGATCCGGAACTGCCCGTGTCGTTTGCGATCTGGGAGGGGGCGTCCGGAGACCGGAACGGTTACAAGTGGTACTCCCCGTGGTATCTCGTCCGCCCGTGAGGGACGCGGCGGAAGAGACGCGCGGGGAGCGGAAGCCCGACCGGGAGGCGTTGGCGCGGTCGTTTCTCCTGGCTTTCGGCCGGCCTGCGGGGGAACAGCGGGACCTGATCCTTGCTTCCGACTGGCTTGAGGATCTTGCGTCGCGTGGATGGCTGGGCGGAAGCGACCCCGGCAGGCTTCGGCAGGGCCTGCCGCGCGATATCGGGGAATGGGAGTCGCTTTTCCTTTCCACCTTCGACGTTGGGTTCCCTGCCCCCCCGGTGCCCCTCTTCGAGACGCATTACATGAAGGAAGGGAACACCCCCGCCGTTCTCCACGAGAACGTCCTCTATTACAAGGCGTTCGGCTGCGAGGTGTCGAAAGGCGACGCCGACAACCCCGATCATCTCCGGCACCAGCTCGCGTTCCTGCTCGTGCTATTCTGGCTGGAAGACCGGTCCGGGGCGCCGCCGGAAACGGTGGAAGGAGTCCGCCGCGCCCGAAGGGACTTCATCGAGCGGCACCTGCGGCCCTGGATCCCGAAAGCAGCGGTCCTTGCGGGGAAAAAGGCCCACCCCCTCTGGGAGGCGCTGCTCCTTGCGCTTTGCGCCTGGCTCGCGGAGGTCGAGCCGCCCCGATAGCGGGCTAAGGAGAGTTTTATGCCGCGGGATCTTCCGATCGGGAACGGGGCCCTCCTCGTCAATTTCGACTCCCTGTATCAGATCAGGGACATCTATTTTCCCTATGTCGGCATGGAAAACCATGCGCAGGGACACGCCTTCCGGTTCGGCGTGTGGGTGGACGGAATGTTCCGCTGGATCGACGACCCCGGCTGGGTGCGCGACCTGCGGTACCGGACCGACACCCTGGTAACCTCCGTCGGCCTCCATCACCCCGAGCTGGAACTGCGGATCGAATGCGCGGACGCCGTCGACCTGGCGATAAACCTGTTGGTCCGGCGCTTCGACGTCCACGAGCTCTCGGGTCGGCCGCGGGAGGTACGGTTCTTCTTCCACCACGATTTCCACATCCTGGAGAATCCCGTGGGGGACACGGCCTATTACGAGCCGCAGCGCCGCTGCCTGATCCATTACAAGGGGAAACGATGGTTCCTGATCAACGGGGCGAAGTGGGACGGTCTCCCGCCCGGGGTCGTCGAGGAAGACGGGGGAGAGGAGCCGGGGCCCCCGGGGATGGTGGTGGGGATCGACCAGTGGGCGACCGGCGTCAAGGAGTTCATGGGGAAAGAGGGAACCTGGAAGGATGCGGAGGATGGGCAGCTCCAGGGGAACCCCATCGCGCAAGGATCGGTGGACTCCACGATCGGGCTCTCCGCGAAAACATCTCCGGGCTCTCCCGCCGTCCTCCATTACTGGATGGCCGTGGGGACCACCTTCGACGAGGTGGCGGAGATCAACCGGAGCGTCCGGAGGCGCGGCCCCGACGAATTCATCGGTCGGACGCGCGCCTATTGGGATCTCTGGGTGGACAAGTCCGAGTGGGACTTCGGGGAGATCCCGGAGGAGATCGTCGGCTGTTTTCGACGAAGCCTGCTCCTCCTGCGCACCCAGATCGACAACGGCGGGGCGATCACCGCCGCCAACGACCACGACATCATCCACTTCGCCCGTGACACGTACAGCTACATGTGGCCGCGCGACGGGGCGCTCGCCGCCCACGCGCTGGATCTGTCGGACCACTTCCAGACCTCCCAGGCGTTCTTCGATTTCTGCCACCGCGTCATCACCAAGGAAGGCTACTTCCTGCACAAGTACAACCCGGACGGGTCGCTTGCCAGCTCCTGGCACCCGTGGCAGGGGAAGGAGGGGAAGCAGCTCCCCATCCAGGAGGACGAGACGGGGCTCGTCCTCTGGGCGCTCTGGAAGCACATGGACCGGTTCCGGGACGTCGAATGGGCGAAGGACAAGTACCGGGGGCTGGTGGCGCGGGCGGCGGACTGGATGGTCTCCTACCGGGACAAGTCGACCGGCCTGCCGCATCCCAGCTACGACCTTTGGGAAGAACGATACGGAGTGCACGCCTTCACCGTCGCGGCGGTGTGGGCGGGGCTCGTCGCGGCGTCGCGCTTCGCCTACCGGTTCAATGAAGGACACCTCGCGCAGAAGTGGAAAGGCGCCGCCGACGATCTCCGGGCGGCAGCAGACCGGTTCCTCTACCGCCCGGAGTTGGGGCGTTTCGCCCGCACCGTCGACGTGAAAGGGGACGGGAAGGTCGACGTCGATCCGACCCTGGACGCGAGCCTCTACGGGCTGTGGTATTTCGGGATGTACCCGCCCGACGATCCGCGGATCGTTCGAACGATGGAAGCGGTGCGGGAAAGGCTCTGGGTCAAGACCGAAGTCGGCGGGCTGGCCCGCTATGAAAACGACTATTACCACCAGGCGTCCAGGGACATCGAACGCGTGCCGGGGAACCCGTGGTTCGTCTGTACGCTCTGGCTCGCCCAGTGGCACATCGCCCTGGCGAAAAGCGCGGGGGATCTGGGGCCCGCTCTCGATATCCTCAAGTGGGTGGCATCGCGCGCCCTGCCGAGCGGCGTGCTCGCCGAGCAGGTCCACCCCTACACGAACGCGCCGCTGTCGGTCTCGCCCCTCACGTGGAGCCACGCCGCCTTCGTAACGGCTTTTCTCGAATACGCGGACCGGCTCGCAAGCCTTTCGGCCTGTCCCGCCTGCGGCCAGCGGCCGCCCCTGCGAAGAACGGACACAAGCGTTCCGTGAAGGGCGCCGATTTCCGCCCCGGGGACATCTCCTGATCTTGTACAATGGTCGGAAAAATCCCGGGAGGCGAAAGCCCGTGCTTCTATCGTATCGAGGGATCGTTCCCGTCTGCCATTCCACGGTGTTCGTGGCCGACGGCGCGGCCGTCATCGGCGACGTGGAGATCGGGGAAGACTCCAGCGTCTGGTTCAACACCGTCATTCGGGGGGACATCCACCGGATCCGGATCGGGAAGCGGACGAACGTGCAGGACAACTGCACGCTCCACGTGACCTACGCCGACGCCGTGACCGTCGGCGACTCCGTGACGTTCGGGCACGGGGTTGTCGCGCACGGCTGCACGATCGAGGACAATTGCCTGATCGGGATCGGCTCGGTCGTATTGGATGGCGCGGTGATCGGCAGGGGGAGCGTGATCGGAGCCGGCGCCGTCGTCCCGCCGAAGATGGTTGTCCCTCCCCACGCCCTGGTGATGGGCGTGCCGGGGAAAGTGGTGAAGATCCTTGCGCCCGAGTCGGCCGACGCCAACCGGATCACCGCCGACCATTACGTGGAGTACGCGCAGGCGTACCGGAAGGGATAGGGGAGAAAATGGGGCGGATCGAGGAGATCTGGAACGGGGACCGGCTGATCCAGAACTTCGGGATGAAGCTGCTGGAGGCCCGGGAAGGGTACGCGCGGGTGTCGGTGAAGGTGGAGGAGAGGTTTTTGAATGCGCACAACATCGGGCACGGGGTGCTGCTGTTCGCCGCCGCCGACGCCGCGTTCGCACTGTCGGTCAACGCGGTTACCGATGCGGTCGGCGTCCAGTGGAGCCTGAACGTCATCCGGGCGGCGAAGCCCGGCGAGGAAGTGATCGGGGAGTCCCGCGTCTTCCACCGCGGGCGGCAGTCGATGGTCTGCGAGCTCACCGTCACCGCCGGGGACGGCCGCGTCCTCGCGCGGGGGCAGTCCACCGCGCTTCCCGTGTCCCGCACGGCTTATTAAGTTTTCTACCGTCCCATTGCGCGCAGCAGCGAAGTGATGGAGATGCTGGTATCGTACAGAGCGTCGATCATGTCGGTGTCCGAGCGGGCCATCTGCACCTGGGCGTCGATCATCTCGATGATGTCCCCCGCGCCCACCTCGTAACGCCCCGTGGCCAGCCGCAGGTTCTCCTCGGAGGCCTCTTTCTCTTTCCGGCGCGCGTCGCTGCGCTCGGAGGCGGCGCGGACGGAGAGGGCCGCCTGCTCGACCTGGAGGCGGACCAGCCTCCGGAAGTCGGTCACGGCATAGCGCGCCGAATCGAGGTTCGCCCGCGCCTCCGCCACCTGCTGGCGGGTGAGGAACCCGGTGAAGATGGGGACCGAAAGCTGGACGGTGACGATATAGTTCTGCTCGAGGGGCATGTCTTCGGCAGCGTACCCGTATCCACCGTTGCCCGTGAGGACCGGGTAGTTCCCCGCCCGGGCGGCGCGAAGGGCCATGTCCGCTGCACGTTCCCGCTCCAGCAGAGCCCGGAGCTCCGGCCGGCCGGCTTCCGCTTCCTTGACCCACTCCTCCAGCGTGCCGGGGACGGATTCGGTGGCGAGCGTGTCCTTCAGCTCGAAGCCCCTGGGCCCGTCGACCCCCATCCGGTTGAGGAGCGTGATCCGCGCGACCCGGAGATCGTTCTCGGCGCCGGTAAGATCCGCGCGCGCCTGGAACAGGTTGGCCTGTGCCCGGGCGACGTCGATCCGCGCCCGGATCCCCGCCTCGTAGAAGGCCTGCGCCTGCCTGGATAAGGATTCGCGCTGCTTCACGGTCTCCTGGCTGACGGTGAGGATCCGCTGCGCGCGCAGGACGTTGTAATAGCCGACCTTTGCACTGAAAGCGACATCCTCGCGGACGGATCTCCCCGTTTCCCTCGAGGACGAAAACAGCGCCTCGGCCCGGCCTACCGCGGCGCCGGTGCGGCCGAAATCGGTGAGGATCTGGGAGAGATTGCCCTGGAGGAACTCGGAGGAGGACGTGAGGCTTTGTTGGAGGGTGGGAGAGAACGCCCGGGACCTGGCGTATCCGGTGGAGAGGCCGATCTGCGGGTAGTAGGACGACTGCGCCTGTCCTTTTCGCGCCGCTGCCGCCTGGGTATCCGCATCGGCCTGGCTGACCAGGGGGTGGCGGGCGAGGGCGATCTGCACGACCTGGTCGAGGTCCCACGACACATTGTCGGCGAGGCCTGGCGGAAGCCAGGCCTGCAGCATCAGAAACGCCGCCGCAGTGATGACCGCGATCCTCAGGCAGGGTTTCATGATCTTCCACCTCCAGATCGTTTCGCGCCCGTCCCCGGGTGAGGATTACAGAAAGGCGCCAAGGGGAGTGTCGAGGGGCCGGACACACGAAGAATAACAGAAAAATGGCGGCGTGTAGTACGGGAACGGGGCCAGTGCGGGGATCAGTTCGTGCCGGCCAGGATCGCCTCCCGCTCGCATACCTTGGGCTTCTCGGCGGTGAGGAAGTCACTCACCCGCAGACGGACGATGTCCCTGTGGGTACCCGCCGTGAACGCAATCTCCTCGTTCTCCGTCAGTTCGTGCGACAGCAGTACCGGCACGCCGTACAGCGAGCCGAAGACCGGCATCGCCCCGAGGTCGCAGTCGACGAACAGGGGCGAAAATTCGGCCTCGCTGGAAAGCCGGGCCTTCTTGGCCCCCAGGCATTTCTGCATCCGCGCGAGGTCCACGCGCTCCGTCGCCGGGACGACCGCCATCCAGATCTTCCCGTCCACGTTCACCATCACCGACTTGGCGAAGGCCCGGCCGGGCACGTGGGCGGCCTGCGCCGACTGCTGGGCGGTGAACGCTTCCGGATGCGTCGTGGCCTTGAAGGGGATCTTGCGCTCTTCGAGGTACCGGGCCAGCTTTTCCGGGATGCTCATGGGGTTCCTCCCGCCGCTATTTCGCGGCTTCTTTCGCCAGGCAGAGGAGTGGACGAACGACAGGCCGGTAGTTTTTTTAAGTATACCGCAAAAAGCCGGTGTCAAACAGGAGCGTCCCCCCCCGCGCCCGGTGGCCCTCCCTGGTGAGCGGGCCGCCGGAGGAGGAGAACCAGCGGGAGAACGCACGCCATGAGGATGGAGAGGACGAAGAAGGCGTCGTTGAACCCCAGGGCCGTCGCCTGGCGGACCGCTTGGGCGTAAATCGCCTTGATCGCGGTGGGCTCGGCGGCGATTTCGGGGACGCCCCGCCTCGCGAGGAAGGCTTTCCCCCACTCGACGGCGGTCGTGAAGGTCCGGTCGAACCGGGTGAGGTGCTCCGCCAGGTGGCTCTGGTGGAGCTGGCCGCGATGGACGAACATCGTCGTCGCGAACGCCACGCCGAAGGAGCCTCCGAGGTTGCGCAGCAGGTTGTAGATGGAGGTGGCGTTCCCCATCTGGGGCCGTGGGATCGAGGAAAGCGTCAGGGTGGTGAGGGGGATGAACAGGCAACCCATCCCGATCCCCAGGTAGATCCTCGGCCACATGAGCGCGGAGAAGTCCGCCCCGAGGCTGAAGCGGGACATGGCGTAGGTGGAGAAGGCGCACACGATGATCCCGAATGTCAGAAGATACTTGGGGTTTTGCTTGCCGATGAGCTTTCCCACGATCGGCATGACGAGAAGGGTTGCGACCCCGCCGGGCGACAGCACGAGCCCGGCAAGGAACGCCGTGTACCCCAGGAGGAGCTGCGCGTAGAGCGGCAGCAGCACGATGCTCCCGAGCAGGTTGAAAAATGCGATGAACATCACCACGTTGCCGGTGCTGAAGGACACGTTCCGGAACGCTCGCAGGTCGACGATGGGATGTTCCGCGATGTACAGCTCGACGATGACGAAGAGGGCGAGGGCGAGCACCGCGACCGCCGAGAGCGCAAGGATGAAGTCGGACTGGAACCAGTCTTCCCGCTGTCCCTTGTCCAGGACGATCTGGAGGGCCCCGATTCCCACGGTCAGAAGGGCGATCCCCCACAGGTCCACCTTCACTTTCTCCGTCCGCTTCAGGTAGTGCGGGTCGTGGATGAAGAGCGTCACCATGAAGACGGCGAGCAGCCCGATCGGGAGGTTGACGTAGAAGATCCATCTCCAGGACAAGGTATCCGTGATGTAGCCGCCCATGAGGGGACCCATGATCGGCCCGAACATGATCCCGATGCCGAAGATGGCCATGGCGACCCCGTGCTCTTTCGGCGGGAACGACTCCAGGAGGATCGCCTGCGAGAGCGGCTGGAGCGCCCCCCCGCCGATCCCCTGCAGGACGCGGAAGAAGACGAGCATCCCCAGGCTCGTGGAGGACCCGCACAGGAAGGAGGCGGCGGTGAAGAGGAAAATGGAGAAGAGGAGGTACCGTTTCCGGCCGAAGGAGCGGGCGAACCATCCCGTCATCGGGATGATGATGGCGTTCGAGACGAGGTAGGAGGTCAGGACCCACCCCGCCTCGTCGATCCCCGCGGAGAGCGACCCGCGGATGTGGTCGAGGGAGACGTTGGCCACGCTGATGTCGATGATCTCGATCAGCGTGGGGAGCATCACGGTGACGGCGACGATCCACTTGTTCTCGCGCATCGCTCCGACCGCGTTGCCGAACCGGTTCCCTCCGTTCATGCGTTTAGTGCCCCGTCTCGCAAATAACCTGGCATTCGAACGCCGCTGCATCCTCTCCGGCTGCGTTGCGCTCCCTCACCGTACTCTCCCAGTACGCCTCGGTCGCGCGCCTTGCCGGCGCGGCGCATCGGCGTTCTCGGTGCTCAGCCTATTTACGAGGCGGGACACTACTGGATGAGGACCGTGGGTTCGACGGACATCCCGATCCGGAGGAGATGGTCCGGGTCCTCCCCCTTCTCGAGGATGATCTTCACCGGCACCCGCTGCACGACCTTGACGTAGTTCCCGGTGGCGTTTTCCGGCGGGAAGAGGGAGAAGGCGGAGCCGGTCCCCGCCATGATGCTCTCCACCTTTCCCTTGAACTCCTTGCCGGGATAGGTGTCCACGCGGACCTTGGCCTGCAGGCCGGGGCGGATCTTCTCGATCTGGGTTTCCTTGTAGTTGGCCACCACCCAGACGTCGGAGAGCGAGGCGACCGCGAGCAGCAGCTGGCCCGGGGAGACGACTTGGCCGGCTTCGACGTTTTTCCGGGTGATGTACCCATCCGCGGGGGCGACGACCTCGGTGTATCCCTGGTAAAGCTTCGCCTCGGCGAGAGTGGATTCCTTTTGTTTGAGGTCGGCGCCCCGCTGGCCGATCCGGGCCTCCCGCTGGCCGAGGACCGCCATCCGTTGGGCGATCAGGGCTTCCTGCGCGGGGAGGGCAGCCTCCGCGAGACGCAGTTCCTCCCGCGCAACGTCGCCCTGGGCTTTTGCCACCAGGCTTTCCGTCTGGGCCTTCTCGTTCCTCTCGCGGCTGATGGAATGCCGCTCGAAGAGGTTCCTTGCGCGCTCCGCATCCCGGTCGGCCTGGGCGAGCCGCGCTTCGGCGAGTGCCCCCTTCGCCCGGGCCGCCTCGACCGCCGCCCGCATCTGGACGAGATGGGCCCGCGCTGCCGCAATATCCTCCTGGGCGGCCTTGGTGTCCGAGCGGGAGGCCTTCAGGTCTGCCGAAGCGGCCGAGAGGGCGGAGGCGGCGGCGGATACCCGGACGGCGTACGGCTCCAGGTCGATCCGGACGAGCGGCTGTCCTTTCTTCACCGGCTGATTGTCGCCCACGAGCACCTCGGCTACCGTCCCCTGGATACGGGCGGCAACGGGGTGGATCCTCCCCTCGACGAAGGCGTCGTCGGTGGCGATGTGGGTCTGACGCCACCACCAGTAGAATGCGCCGGAGACAACCGTCGTCACGGAGGCGACGAAGAAGATCCCCAGTGCCCACTTCCGGCGGGAGTCCTTCGAGGCGGCGTTGTTTCCGTTTCCTTCCTCTCCCATTCCTTCTCTCCTTGCCCGTTGGCTTCGGCTCGATCCCGTATTTTATTCCAAACCGAGGCGGTTGAGTAACTGGTGCGAGTTGCGGTAGAGGATCCGCTCCACGGCCTCCTTCGACAGCCCGAACGTTTCCACTTGCTCCACGATCTTCCCCATCGTCCCCGTTCCCGCGGGGTGGTCGCTGCCGAAGAGGACCCGGGAGGCATTGGCCTCGACGGCGGAAAGGAAGGTTTCCTTCCCCCAGCAGGGCCGGGAGATGCCGAACGGCAAGGGTCCCTCGGGCCATCCGTACATCCCGAATACGTTCGTGCAGTCGAGGAAAATGTTCTCGAAGCGGTCGAGAAGGGCAAACCCCAACGGGAGATCGGGGAAGAACATGTGCGCCAGCAGGAAGGTGAGCCTGGGGAAGGAGCGGAACAGCTTCTCCCATTCCTCGCCCGGGATGTCCCTGCCGTACCCTTCCTCGAAACCCGTATGAAGAAGGATGGGGAGCCCCATCTCCTGGGCGAGGGCGAAAACCTTTGCCATCCGGGGGTCGTTGATCTCCATCCGCATCATCATCGGGTGGAGCTTGATCCCCTTCAGGCCCAGGGAGCACAGCGCCTCCCTGGCCAGGCCTTCCGGGTCCGCGTCGTCCTGGTGCACCGTCCCCAGCGGGATCATCTCGGGGATCGATCGCGCAAGGAGAGCGTTGAACCGGTTCAGCTCCTGCGCTTCGCCGGGGACCAGCGGGAAGGCCGCGGCGAGGAACTTCTCGACGCCCGCCTCGCGGAGGTCGTTGATGACCTGCGGGACCGTAATCTCCACGGGGACGGGATGGTCGGGCATCCCCCGGTGAACCCAGCGCATCAACCCCCCGAGGCGCTTTTCCGGGTAGAGGTGGACGTGGACGTCGATGATCCGCCTCACGCCGCGGTCTCCTGCGCCTGCTTCCAGGCGATGGGGAGGCCGAGCGCCAGCATCGCGCCGACCGCGGGGAAGATGTTGATGAGGTGGGTTGCGGCGGGGACGCCGTACCGGTCGGCCACCACTCCCAGGAGGGTGACCCCGATCCCCCCCGTCCCGATCGCGAACCCCGCGATCGTCCCCGACGCCGTCGCCATCCGTCGGGGAAACAGCTCCTGCGCCATGACGATCGTGACGGAGAAGGTCGAAACGATCGTGGCCCCCACGACACCCGCCAGCGCGAAAACGAGCCAACCTTTCGAGATGAGGAACAGGTGGATGAGCGGGACCTGGAGGGCCATCGAATAGAAGAGCATCTTCCGGTGCCCGATCCGGTCGGCCAGGGGCCCGCCGGCGAGCGTGCCGATCGTTCCCGCCCCCAGGAAGAGGAAGAGCAGCGTCGCGACGAAATCGGGGTTGTTCGAAAGCTCCGCCCGGTAGAGGAACGGGATGTAGGTGGCCAGGCCCAGCTGCGTCCAGGAGCGAAAAACGACGATGAGGACGATCAGCGAGACCGCGTAGACGGGGTGTTCCACGCCGTTGCGGCCGATGGGAGCGGGTTTTTCGGAGACCGCCTCGATCCGCCGGCGGATGTGCGGAAGCGCGGGCAGGAAGAGCACGCCCGCCAGCGCCGCGGGGAGGAGCAGTCCCGCAGCGCCGTGCAATCCGTACCGGGAGACGAGGAAGATCGCGGCAGGCGCGCCGATGGAGAACCCCAGGTTCCCCCCCACCGAGAACAGCGACATCCCCGTGGCGCGCTTCACGGAGGCGATGCAGGCGGTCGCCTTGAACCCCTCCGGATGGAAGGCGGCGGTTCCCAGCCCCGTGAACATCACGAAGGCGATCAGCCACGCGAAGCCGGGGGAGAACGGGACGAGCGCGATGCCGGCGCCCGAGACCAGGCACCCCAGGGCCAGCAGGATCGGAAACGGCTTCCGGTCGGTCACGTATCCGAACAGCGGCTGGATCACCGAAGAGGTCAGGTGGGCAGCAAGCAGGAGCGTCCCGGTGACCGTGTAGGAAAGGGAAAACTTGTCCTTGAGGAACGGCAGGAGCGCGGGAAGCGCCCCCTGCACGATGTCGGTGCACAGGTGCCCGAACGAGAGCAGGAACAGCAGCAGAGAGGGGTTGTTCATCGGATGGCCACGTCTTCGATCGTTTCCTTGTCCAGAAGAAGCATGGCCAGCCGGTCGACGCCGAGAGCGGCCCCCGAGCAGAACGGCAGCCCCATGCGAAGAGCGTCGAGGAAGTCGGGGTCGATCGGGAGCACGATGCCCGTTTGATGTTTGTGCCGCGCCGCCAGTTGCCGAAGGCGCTCTTCCTGCTCGACGGGGTCGGTCAGCTCCTCGTAGCCGTTGACGAGCTCCACGCCGCAGAGAACCCCTTCGAACCGCTCGCAGATTTCTTCGTTCCCTTTCCGCCGCCTCGCCATCGCGGCGAGCGCGGATGGAAAGCCCGTCAGGAAGATCGCCCCCCTTTCCCGGAGGGCGGGCTCGATCACGTCCACACAGGAGCGGAAGAAGAGGTCCTCCCACCGCTCCGCGGTGCCCGGCCGCAAGCCCTTCCGCGAGAGGGCCGCCCGCAACGACCCTTCATCTCCCATGGAAACCCCGAGCAGGGCATCGAAGGCGTCGGACAGCTCCCACCGGGCCCACTTCCCGCCGAGGGGAATGATTGCGCCTCCCCGCCGGATCTCCTCCCGCCCGTGGATTTCCAGCGCCAGGGTCCGGGTCAACGCTTCGACGTCCTCCATCACCGCCTCCGCGGATTCGCCGACACGGTACCATTCCAGCATCGTGAACTCGGGATGGTGGAGAGGGGAGCCTTCCCGGTCCCGGAACACCTTTCCCAGGGAGAAAAGGTTGCCCGATCCCGCCGCGAGGAGCTTTTTCATCGACAGCTCGGGGGAGGTGTGGAGGAACCGCTGCGAAACCCGGCCGTGCGCGTCCGACAGGCTCACGGGGTAGACATTCGGGTCGATGTTCGGGTAGAGCACGGCGATCGGCGGATCGACCTCGAGAAACCCACTCGCGCGAAAATAGGCGCGGATACGGTCGAGGATCCGGGACCGGAGACGCAACGTCTCCCAGGAGAGCTCGCCTTTCGCCAGTCGCCGCCACGTACGTTCGGCTTTCGAATCCGGGTGGGCCATTCCTTCCTATCGTAAACCAATCCGCCGGAAAGAAAACAAGGGGGGAGCGATTTATTGGTAAACTCTAGGGGACGATCGGGATCTTGCAGCGGTCAGCGCCGTCAATCCTTTACCGGGAGGAGAGTACGATGCCGTTTCCGTTCTTTGCAGAAACCACGGAAGGACACAGCATGCTCAAGGAGTCGGTGGAGCAGTTCGACCGCGCATCCACCCTGCTCGGACTCGACCCCAACCTCGCCGACCGCCTGAGGTACCCCAAGCGCGCCCTCGTCGTCACCGTGCCGGTGAGGATGGACGACGGCAGGGTCGTATCCTACACCGGCTACCGGGTGCACCACAACCTCACGCTGGGCCCCGGCAAGGGGGGGGTCCGGTACGCCCCCTCCGTCTCCCTGGAGGAGACGACCGCCCTGGCGATGTGGATGACCTGGAAGTGCGCCCTGATGAACATCCCCTTCGGCGGGGCCAAGGGCGGGGTCTGCTGCGACACGCACAAGATGACGCAAAGGGAGATCCAGGCGCTGACCCGGAGGTTCACCTCGGAGATTTTCATGCTGATCGGCCCGGAAAAGGACATCCCCGCCCCGGACATGTACACGAACGAACAGACGATGTCGTGGATGATGGACACCTATTCCATGCAGGTCGGCTACTCCGTCCCTGGGGTGGTCACCGGGAAGCCGGTCACCGTGGGAGGATCGCTGGGGCGGCGGGAGGCCACCGGGCTCGGTTTGTGCAATGTTATCTTCGCGTCCCTCGACCAGCTCGGGCTGGACCCCGGGAAGATGACGGCGGTGGTGCAGGGGTTCGGCAACGTCGGCTCCGTGGCCGCGCTGGAGCTGTGGAAGCGCAAGGTCAGGGTGATCGCCGTGAGCGATGTGTTCGGAGGCGCCTGCAATCCCGCGGGGATCGCCGTCGACGCCCTGGTTCGCCACGTGGGTGCCGGCGGGAAGGTTTCGGAGTTTCCCGGCGTGACGCCGGTGTCGAACCGGGAGCTCCTGGAGATCCCGTGCGACATCCTGGCCCCGTGCGCTACTGCCGGACAGATCACGAAGGAGAATGCACCGCGGATCCGATGCCGGGTCCTTGCCGAAGGCGCCAACGGGCCGACCACGCTGGAGGCGGACGAAATCCTCCAGGCGAAGGGTGTCTTCATCATCCCCGACATCCTCGGGAATGCGGGAGGAGTGACCGCCTCCTACTTCGAGTGGGTGCAGGACACCCAGAAGTTCTTCTGGGATCTCTCCCAGGTCCAGCTTCAGCTGGAGCGCATCATGCTGCGCGCGTTCCGGGAGGTCATGACCCAGGTGAAAGAGAAGGAGTTGAGCCACCGGATGGCCGCGCTGATGATCGGCATCTCGCGGGTGGCCGAGGCGATGCGGTTCCGGGGACTGTATCCGTAAGCGCGCGGAACGCCGCACCCTTCAAGGGCTTCCGGACCGCTTGGACTTCCTCCGGTCCAGGACTCGCAACGTGGCCTTTTCGTGCCGGCGCCGGTCCTCGTCGGTTTCCAGGAGGAGGCGGGGGACCTCGGCGGGCTTCCCGTCCGCATCGAGCGCCACCATCGTGATGTAGCACGAGTTTGTGTGCGTCCTCCTTCCGGTCCGCAGGTCCTCCGCTTCCACGCGGACGCCGATCTCCATCGATGTGCGCCCGACATAATTCAAGGAGGCCTTGAGGGTCACCAGGTTCCCGACGTACACGGGGGCGTGGAAGTCGAACCGGTCGACCGTCGCGGTGACGCAATTTCGCCCGGAGTGCCGGATCGCCACGACCCCTGCCGCCGTGTCCGCAAGTTTCATGATGTTGCCGCCGTGGACGTTCCCGGAGACATTTGCGTCCAGCGGCGTCATCACCTGCGCCAGCACCAGCCGGGAGGCAGAGACCGGCTTCGGCTCGCTCGCCATCGCGCTCTTACTCCTTCGGGACCAGGATGATCTCGATCCGCCGGTTCTTCGCCTTCCCCTCCGGCGTGTCGTTGCCCGCGACCGGCTTGTACTCCCCGTAGGCGATCGCGGAGAGATGGGCGGGGTCGATCCCCTGCTCCTGCAGGTAGCGAGTCACGTTGAGGGCGCGCGCGGCGGAAAGCTCCCGGTTGGTGGGGTATTTTTTCGCCAGCATCCCGATGATCGGAACGTTGTCCGTGTGTCCCTCGATCCGGATCGACTTGTCCTTCACGTCCTTCAGGATGGAGACGATTTTTTGCAGGATGGCCTGACCTCCGGCTTTCACCTCCGCCTTGCCGGAGTCGAAGAGGACGGCGTCCACCATGTTGACCGTCAGTTTTCCCTTCAGTTCCGATATCGTCATCTGCCCCTTCGCGATCTCGCCCTTCATCTTCACCAGCAGATCCTCGTACGTCTTGCTGACCTTCTGGACGTTCTCTTCCTGGGCCTTCCGCAGGGCGGCGAGGTCCTGCTTCAATCTGGCGTTTTCGCTCTCCAGCGCCTTGTTGTCGGTCACCACCTTGTTCCGCTCCCCGGTGGTCTTCACGAGATCCGTCGTCAGGCCGACGACCCGGGCCTTGACCGCAGAGTTCTCGGCCGAAAGGGTCTCGTACTTCTGTTGCAGCGCGGCCAGCTCCCTGGCATTATTGTCCGCCTCGTTCACCTTCTTCGTGTACGTGCTTCCCATCACGGTGCATCCGCCCATCGCGAGGGCAATGGCCGCGACAACCACCAGCAGCGACATGTTTTTCCCCATGGAGAACCTCCTTTGTCCGGGGCGTCGAACCGACGAACCCATACAGGAATTATGCAGAAATCAGGGTAAAATACCATCGCCCCGCTCAAGGAGTGCCACCCGGAGGTGAAGTCGAAGCTCTGAAATGAGGCTGCCGCGAAGCACGAGCCGAAGGAGGAGGCGTGGTCGGAGCGAATCGTCGCAGCGCGGGACAAAGGGGCCGCGCTTTTCTCCGGGCCTCGATCGCGCTGTTCCTTCTCTGCCTCTTCGCCGGGTCCGCGTCGGCGGCAGGCTCCGATCCACAGGAACCATCCCCGCCTCCGGAAGCGCTCCCCGACAATGCCGCCCTTTCTCCCGTGGAGTGGGTGGACCGGACCCACGCCTACCTGTTGAATCGAATCGACACGACCATCGTGTGGTTCGACGACTTCTTCGGGCAGACGCGCAGCGTGGACAAGGCCCGGCCGGAATTCACCCTGCGGTGGACCAATGAAGTGCGCGTGGAGGAGGGACAAGGGCCGAAGTTCCGCACTTCCCTCCGGGCCAACATCCGCTTCCCCGAGCTCAGCCGGAAACTGAGGCTGGTGGTCTCCGGCGAGAGCAAGCCCGACCCGACCGTCGTGCTTCCCGCCGACCCCGGGAACCCCGGCTTCAACCAACAGGCACCGGGATCTTCGATCAAGCAGTTCAACACGGAACTTCGCTATGAATTTCTCCAGAGCGAGAAGGGCTACTTCTTCGCCGGGACGGGCGTCCGCCTGGTCCTGCCCCCCGAGGTGTTCGTTCGGGTGCGGTACCAATTCGACCGGCCTTTCTGGGAACACAACTACTTCCGATCCTCACTCACCCCCTTCTGGAACAGCAAGGTTGGCTTTGGCGAAACGACCGAATTCAGCCTGGAACGTCAGATGCGTCCCGGCCTCCTGGTCAGTTGGGCGAATTCGGGAACGGTTTCGGAAGTCAGCAAGGGCCTGGAATGGGGAACGGCGTTTTCCCTGTTCGACCAGCTGTCGCCCCGGAGCGCCGTTTCTCCCTCCATCGGGGTAAGCGGCCAGACCCGGCCTCACACGGTTGCGTCCAATTATCGGATCGGCATAAAGTACCGGCGGAACGACCTCCGCCCCTGGTTTTTCTGGGAGCTGGAGCCGGAAGTGAACTGGCCGCGGGACGACCGGGGAGCAAGGAAGCCGGTGTATGCCACAACGTTTCGCGTCGAGATCCTCTTCCTCGGGAAGTGAACCGGTAAACCGTATGGAATCCTTACCTCCCCCGGACGGCACATAATGGGTGCATCTCTCTTCGGCGGGAGGTCCATCCCTTCCGCGGCGTCCGCCACCGGCTCGCGCCTGGTTTTCCGGATTACCGTGCGCTGATCCGACGAACAGGAAAAGACAGCGGGTCGGACGCGGCGAGTTCCCATGATGGTTCGGCCACGCGCAGCCTTGCCGCGGAAATCGACTCGTCCGCCAGTTGACGGATCCTTGCGCGTTCCCGTTCCGTCGTCGGCCGGCGGGGAGGCCGCGGAAGCGGCGCGCGGTTGCGGAACCGGACGATCGACTGCCGGAACTCGCTGCTGCTCCCCGCCTGTCCGAAGTTGTAGGCCTCCTCGCCGTACTGGACCCCCTCCGTGATGTTCCGGAGGATCAGGTCCAGGGCGTTGCGCAAGATCACGCCTCTCCGCCCCACGGTCTCGGCTTGGCGGAGGTACCCCTTGACGTGCTCGTCCTCGGCGAGAATCGACGGGTCGACGGGGCGGCCCGTGTCCTCGTCGGTCAAAGGCTCCTCCCAGCGCTGCACGGCCCGGTGGCGCTCCTCCATGGCGCGGCGAAGGGTGTCGTCGGTGCCCAGTGCGTGGCCCGCGGCGAGTCGGTACGCCCGGGCCAGGGAGTTCGAGGGGACGATCTCCGAGACCAGCCCGTGCGCGTAGGCCTCCTCCACGGTCATCGGCTGCCCGGTCAGGATCGTATCGACCGCGAAGAGGAGCCCGCTCCTGGGCCCTAGCCGGGACTTCCCCGCCATCAGCCGGACCAGGCGCTGGGTGCCGCCGAAACCGGGTATGAGGTTGATGACGGTCTCGGGCTGGCCCAGGTAGATGCGCTCGACCCGGGAGGCGACCACGTAGTGCGCGGCGGCCACGAGCTCGGCTCCGCCGCCCAGGGCCAGGCCGTTGAGGTTCAGGACGACCGGGATCTTGAAGCCCTCGATGGTGCTCATCGTTTCCTGCGCCAGAGCGGCGAGCTCGGTGATCTGCTCGTCGTCCAGCACGGAGAGCTCGTCGCTGTTCTGACCCGGAACGAACGCCCGGGTACCTTCGGCGGTCAGCACCACGGCCCGGACCGTCCCCTCTTCCCGGATCCGATGGAAGAGAAGCCGGAGCTGCTTGACCGCGTCGCCCCGGAACCAGTGCAGGTCGGCGTTGCGCAGGGTGTTGCTGCCCTTGGGCTGGTTGAGCTTGAATTCCACCGTGGCGATCGATGCGTCCGCATCGATGGGGTGGAGCAGAAGCCGCATCAGCGAGAGCTCTTCGGCGATCCGGACTCCCTGGCTCAGCAACAGGTCGCGCTCGGAGCGGACGGAGTCCAGGTTCGTCGTCATCCGGTAGGCGGTGGAGCCGGGGGCCCGGCCGTGGAACTGGTCGCTGAAGCCGCGCGGGATCTCGTCGGCGTCAAGAATCCGGTCCGGCCCGTGGAGATGATAGAGCCCCCTGTCGATCTTGTCCCGGAACGCTTTTGCCTCGTGAGGCTCGTACATGTGGGAGCCGGCCATGCGGACGATCTTCTCCCGGACCGAGGCGGCTGCGTCGAGATCTTTGGGGTCTGCCGGCACGAGGATCGTCCGCTGCTGCATCCACCCCTGGGCGAGGTGGAAGGTGAGCGTCTGATGAGAGGTGGTCTCACCGTATACCACACGGCCGGTCTGCTCGGTCAGGAGGGCGACGTTGAGCGCCAGGTGGTCCCGGCGGCCGCTGTCCCAGATTGCGTCCCATGAGCCCGAGTGGTTGGTGTTGTACGGCGCCAAGGCGTTCTTGACCACGCTCACGGTCTCGGTTGCGAAGCGGGTCTGGGCGTCCCTGCCGGGCCAGCTCTCGTGGGCCTCCCGCCCCGGGGCGAAGCGCCCTTCGTCCACGTCGGGCATGTGCTCGGGCCAAAGCAGCTTCTTCTTGCCTTCCCCTTCCCGCAGGGCCTCGACGTTCTGGATCCGGGTCTTGCCGAAGCGCGCGGTGACGTCCTCCCGCCGGAGCAGAACGTTTTGCTGCTCCTGGGTCTCGGCCAGCACCGTCACCCGGGCCCCGAGGCGGGCGGCCTCGACGATGGCCGAGGTGGCCGGCTCGTCCAGGGCCGAAGCGTCGGCATTGGCGCCGTAGTGGACCAGCACGTTCTCCCCGAGCGATACGTCCGCCCCGTCCGGCCCGAGGGCCTCGGCGGCCGTCAGCCGCGCGTCGTACCCGTTGAACGTTCCGTAAAGACCGAAGGCGCCCGAGAACCAGGCGGTGCGGCTGCCCTGCGCGCTTGGCCGCAGCAGCCGGAAGTCCGCCGCCTGCAGGCCCCGCCCGGCGTTCTGCATGACCTTCGTGGGCCGGTACCTCGCGGGAATCGACGCCACCAGGCGATCCAACGCCTGTTGCCACTTCGCCAGTTCTTCGGGGTCGTCTGTCGGGGCCGCTCGCAAGGCTTCCGCGTGGTCCCTTCGCAGTATGAAATAAAGGTCCGCATGGGGATGACGGCTGCGGACGAAGTCCGCCTCTCCCTCGTCGAAGACGTAGGTCAGGACCGGGATCCCCAGGGCCTCCGCCATGTCGATCGCCAGGGACCCGGTGTGGCCGCTGCCGCCATGGGCCAGGAGCACGTCCCCCGCGGTAAGGTCGAGCTTGGCCGGAGAAAACAGGGCGTGCTCCACGGTGGGACCGTTCAGGATCAGGGTCGCCGCCAGGGGAAGGGGCATGTCCACCGGAAGCTCGATGAGGCTGCCCGTGTCGAAAGCCGCGAACGCCTGCAGGGTGGCCTGGTCCCGGCCGCCCTGGTACCCGCCGATATGGCCCTCGCGCTGGGCATCCAGGGTCACGGTGGGCGCCTGGCGGTTGAACACCATCGGGTCGACGAGCACCAATTGGCCGATGGCGAGGCGCCCCTCTGCTTCCGCCTCGGGGGAGAGCCCCACGATCTGCCCGACGGCCGCGTCGCCGAGCACGTGGTGGTCCTTGTCGCCCAGCACGTCGACCGGGTCGGAAGTGATTCCGTTGATGACGTTGTAGGTGGCGCCGGCGTAAAGGATCTGGACCAGGGCCTGCCCGGCCGAGAGGCAAGGCGTGGGGCGCACGAACTTCCGGAATCCCAGGGCCGGGTCCCGGTGCACGATGCTCATCCCGTCCTCGTTGCGGGCGATCCCGTACGCCTCCTGGTAGGGCGGGACCGAGTCGAACCCGGCGCGGAGCGGCGGGTCCCCCAAGCGCTTGACGAGCCGGTCGGGGATGTCCGCGTAGGAGTCGGCCACGGGTGCGTCGGGACGGAACGGGGCGGTCACCGCCTCGTCCCCCTCGCGGGAGGCGATGACCCGGTCCAGGATGTTGATCAGCGTCCCCTTGACCTTCAGCCCGTCGAGGTTGGGCATCCCCTGGAAAAGCGGGTTGGCCCGGAAGAACTCGGCGTCGCCCCCGCGGATCGTTGCCCGGACTTCGTCGGGAACCAGGGCCTGCTGCATCCGCTTGAGAGTTTCCTGGGGCTTCGCGGCATAGAACTTGATCAGCTCGTACATGATCTTCGCCGTGAGGGTCATCGGCAGGAAGGTCTCTTCCCCTTCGAAGCCCGCCGCCTCGGCCACCAGGAAGACGATGTCCTGGACCTCCGGCTTGACTTGCGGGTTGAGCTTCTGGTTGATCGTCATCTGGACGAGATCGATCAGCTCCTGGCCGGGCTGGACTCCCGGCTGCAGGGCCGCCACGACGACCGGCGTCCGGTCCTTGGTGGGGTGATGGATGAAGGTCACGCCGACTTTCCGGAAGAACCGGGTGTGCTCGTTCAGCGCGTTCTCGTACATCGTCTCGTTGACCAGGTGGCCGTTGACATTGGCGATGTTTCCGGAACGCCCAGATGCGTAGAAGGTCCTCGGGGTCACCGGGTCTTCCGGGCCGTCGAGGATCAGCGCGTCCTCCGGGCTCCCGGGGTCGTAGAGCACCCGCACCCAGTAGGCCGAGTCGCCGCCGTCGTGAGCCAGGCGCCGGCCCTCCCTTCCCTTCCCCGGCCAGTCGGGGGCGAACGCATGGTTGTAATACTTCGCCGCGGTGAGTTTCGCGTCGGGCCGGGCGGGCTCCCCCCGGCCCTCGTTGCTTCCCATCAGCCACGCCATCCGGTGCGGCTGGGCGCCCCGGTAGAGCAGCTGCCCGATCACCGCCTTGCGGCTTCGCCCCGAAGCGGTGATGAGAGCCTCGGTCACCTCGCTGGGCGACTCGACCCGGTTGCCCTCCTCGTCCTCCAGGCGGTCGGCGATCACCGGGTTCACCCACGGCAGCGGGAGGATTTCGGGGTGCTCGATATCCATCTCAATCGGGGTCCGCACCCGGGCCACCACCTCCTCGGGCTCGCGGGCCCCGGCGAGCCCGAGGAGCTCATCACGGTAGGTCTCGACGCAACGGCGCTCGACGCTCGGGCGGCGCTTGAACGTCGCGTGCTGGGACCCGAAATCCTCGGTGCGCCACAGCGAGTTGATCGCCACGTCGCCCAGCACAGCCTGGATCCGGGCGTGGGCAGGGTAGGAGTAGGGGGCCGCGCAACCGCAGATTCCCGGGGCCCCCTCCCGCTGCAGGGATCGGACGTCGAACCCCCCCTTGCCGGGGTCGAAGAGCCCGTCGACCTTCGACATCGCCTCGTAGATCGGAGACCCGGCTTTGAGGAAAGAGGCCCCGTAGTCCTCGACCACCTGGGCAAGTCTCCGTGGGGTGGGCACGAAGCTCTGGAGGATGAAGCTGCGGCCTTCCATCATCGGGAACCACAGGGCGTACGCGGGGCCCACGATCCATCCGTAGTCCGTGGACGTGTGGTGGATCTCGTGGGGCGATAGCCCGAAGGAGTTGAACATGGTCTGGGCTCCGGAAACGATCGAGCCGATGAGGGAGATGATCCCCTTGGGCTGGCCGGTGGAACCGCTGGAGTAGCTGAGCATCGCGGGCTCCCCGCCGCCCATCTCGACCGCCGCGAACTCGTCGATGTCCTTGCCCCTGGCCTTGAGCTTCTCCTCCGTCCGCCTAATCGCGTCGTCCCAGAGGATATCCCGGCCCGTAACCAGGGGCACCCTCGAAAGAAGGCCCAGCTTTGCGAGGCGATCGTAGACGATGAGCTTCTCGTCGCGCCCGTAGGGTTGCTCGAAGTCCGTAAGGATCCGGTCGATGACCCGTCTCTGCCGCTCGATGCTCTCGAGCTGCCCGGTCCCGACGCCCTTCCGTCGCGCGTGGCGGAGGAGGAACTCCGGAATGCTGCCTTGCTGGTCGTCGGTGAGAAGGGTCGTAAGGGAAGGCTTCGGGGTCCCGTGCACGATCCGCCGCACGTGGTTCTTCAGCCAGTCGCGGTGGCGGGTCTCGACCGCGTCTCC